>JAKFYL010000478.1 GCA_021730845.1 Planctomycetota bacterium
GGACTGGAGTCCGGCTCCTTGTTCTCCGTGCCCCGCTGCCGTCATCAGCTGGTCGCAGCGCCGGCACACGACGCGGCCCTTGCGCATGAATGCGCGGCCCAGCTCGATATCGGTTTGAGGAACCGACTCATTGCACAGATCGCAAAAGTGAATCTCCGCCGTCATGAGAAGCTCCCTAAGTTCCAGGGCCAGGGGCCAATTTCGCTATCACCAAACCCCCAAGGTTGTGAGCACGCCATGGAATCCTTGGCGTCCTTTATACAGCCTCGCTCGGGAGGTCACAAAGCAGGGCCTCGCGCTCGTCCGCAATCCAGAGCCAGACGGGCCCATAGGCGCGCTCCGCGCCTGGAAAGCGCAGGTTTGGACCATGTTCACGGCGACGGATGGCTCGCGGGATCTCTAGGTTTCTTCCAAAGGCTGCATGACACCCGACCAGCCCAATCGTTCGCGCAGTCTGCGATACGGATCAAGCCCCGACCAGGTAAGCAACGGGTAGGCGGCTGGATGCACACAGATCGAAATCTTCTCGCCTTGGCGCAAGGCCTGGGTGGATTGACCATCGACCACCAAGCTGCTGGGGCCGGACGCCTTGCGAACCAAGATTTCGATGCGACTGGTCGGCCCAAGCACGATGGGACGGTACGAAAGTCCTTGGGGACATATCGGCGTTACCGCGATGCCGGCCAAGGAGGGCAGCAAAATCGGGCCGCCAGCCGAAAGCGAGTGACCCGTGGACCCCGATGGACTGGCCACGATCAATCCGTCCGCGCGATAGTCAGTCACCCAATCGCCGTCGACGAACAGTCCGACTGTGATCATGCCGAGCACGGCCGCGCGGTGCACCAAGATCTCGTTCAGGGCCAGGGGAATGGGCGCATGGTTCACGTCACTTCCGCGGCGCGCTTCCAATCGGAGCCTGGGCTCGACGACTCCGCGACCATCGAGGATCTCCGTTACCGCTTCGCGCCAATGCGAAGCCGGCACTGAGGCCAGGAATCCGACGCGTCCGAAATTGATGCCCAGCGTTGGAATCGGGTGTCCGGCAAACGCACGCGCCGTCGCCAGAATCGCGCCATCGCCGCCCAGCACGATCACCAGGTCGGGCAGGAAATCCAACGGCGCGACGGAGCGCGAAGCCGGTCGCTCCTTGTGGCCATCGAAAGCGCGCAGGTTGGTCTCCAGTGCCACGCGTTCCAAGCGGTGCGCCTTCAAGAAGTCGAGCAATTGATCGCTGACTTCGCGCGCGCCGGGCTTGGAATGGTCGGCGAGAACCAAGGCCGTTTGCGGACGCGTCCCAGTCGCCTGCCGGCCCAAATGTTCGCCTTTCATACGCGCTGCACGCGGGCAAGCGCGCGCACCACGCGCACGACGCTAGGCGCATCCAAGCCACAGGCAGCGAGCTGTTCCTCGCGCGTGGTCATGTGTTCCACGAAGTGATCCGGCACCGCCAGCACGCGCACGCTGGCACGCGCGTTGGGCAAGCGGTAGGCCGCCTCCAGCACGGCGGAGCCAAAGCCGCCCATGCGCTGGTGCTCCTCGATCGTCACCACATGCCGCAAGCTCGACATGTGCCGGCTCAGCAAGTCTTCGTCGATGGGTTTGGCGAAGCGCGCGTCGACAACTCCCACTTTGAGCCCTTCGGCCGCCAAGATTTCGGCGGCTTCGAGCGCGACTCCAACCAGCGGGCCGAGTGCCCACAGGGCGATTCCCGCACCCGATTCGAGCGCATCGAGCAAGACTTCCGCTTTGCCAGGAGCCATGGGCGAGCGCTCGGCAACCGGCAGGAATTCCTGGCCCGGGCATTGGTCGCGCGGATAGCGCATGGCCACCGGAGAGTCGCTGGCGAGGGCCATGGCCAGCATTCGGCGCACGTCGCTCTCATCGCGCGGCGCGCACAACACCATGCCCGGCAAGGTGCGCAAGTAGGCGATGTCGAACACGCCGTTGTGCGTGGGGCCGTCCTGGCCGACGAGTCCGGCGCGGTCCAAGGCGAACAGGACCGGCAAATGTTGCAGGGCTACTTCCTGGAAGACTTGGTCGTAGCCGCGCTGCAGAAAAGTCGAATAGATGGCGGCCACGGGCCGCAGTCCGCCCTTGGCCATGCCGGCTGCCAACGCGACCGCGTGTTGTTCGGTGATGCCGACATCGTGGAAGCGTGTGGGCAGCTTTTCCGCAAAGGCTTCTAGGCCGGTGCCCGAGGGCATGCCGGCCGTGAGCGCGTGCACGCGCACGTCGCGCTCGGCCAGTGCAAGCAGCGCGTCGGCGAAAGCCTTGGTGAACGACGGGCCTTGGACAGGCTTGCGACCTGGGTCGGCCTTGCCGGGAATCTTGGTCGAGTCCGCGCCGGCGAGCTTGGGGGTCCCCGTGCCTTTGACGCCGTGCACGCGCTCGGGATGGGTTGGCGCGCTGGGATGTCCCTTGCCTTTCTCGGTCAAGCAGTGCAGCAGCACACAACCCTCGAGCTCGCGCACGCGCTCGAGCTGTTCGACCAGGTAGCCCACGTTGTGACCGTCGATCGGCCCGACGTAGGTGACTCCCAGTCCCTCGAACACGTGCCCGGGAACAAGCGTGTGGCGAATGACCTCGGCCATGTCTTCCAGGGTCCGGTCGACCTTGGCGCCGATGATGGGGATCGAGGCCACGAGGTTGTGCAACTCTTGGTGCGCGCGTTGCACCACGCGCGCCGAACGAATGCGCGAAAGGTAGCGAGCCAGTGACCCCACGGACTTAGAAATCGACCACTCGTTGTCGTTGAGAATCACTAGCAGTCGCTGGCCGCTGGCAGCGGCATGATTGAGCGCTTCGAAAGCCACGCCGGCTCCCAAACTGGCATCGCCGATCACGCTGATGGCTCGCCGCGGCGGCTCTTCCCCGCGCGCGGCCACGGCCAGTCCCAGGGCCAGGCTGACGCTCGTGCCAGCGTGACCGGTGTGGAACAGATCGTATTCGGACTCGCGAGGATCCGTGAAACCGCACAAGCCGCCGGATTGGCGCAACGATCCGAAACGCCCCCGGCGACCGGTCAGGATCTTGTGCGGGTAGCACTGATGGCTCACGTCCCAGACCACTCGGTCGCGAGCCAAATCGAAAACGTAGTGCAGCGCGGTCGCGATCTCGACCACGCCCAAATTCGAACCCAGGTGCCCGCCGGTCTCCTGCACGGACTGCAGCAAGAAGCTGCGAATCTCGTTGCACAGCGCCGGCAACGAAGTCCTAGGCAGCAGCTTGAGGTCCGCGGGCGATTGCAGCGCGTCCAACAGCGGATAGGGGCTGGCGCTTGCCGGCTGCGGCAAGCGCTCGTCGTCGCGCAGGTGCATGCGAAGGGGGCTCTAGGTGAGAGAGCGCTCGCCAGGGGCGAGGCTGTTGTCGTATGGGTTGCCGACAGATCATCGACCGCGAGTCAACGCATTGCAACAAAGCCCCCCCGCCGAGGCCCACGCGTGGCCAAAACCAAAGCCTTGCCGCTTGGCTGCGCCGCCCCCAGCGCGCAAGCGGACCTGCCTACCTGGCCAGGGCCCGCGATCGGTGCGCGCGGCCTACAGCAAGTAGACGTGGTAGCAGAGCAAGGCTGTGTAGACCCCCGCGGCGATCCACAAACCCAGGCGCGCGAGGGCGAAGTTCTTGTGCACGCACAAGACGATCAGCGGAAGCGCAATCAACACCGACTTGAGGATCACGAACCCCAGGCGCCCGGTGCGCAGCATGAGAGCAGCCACCGGGTTGAGCTCGACGCCGCCGTTTTGCAGGTGGTAGATCGTGAAGAAGCTGTCGGCCCCATTCATCAACGCAATCCAAATCAGGAGCAGCCACATGCGCAGGCTGTACCTGTCTC
>JAKFYL010000016.1 GCA_021730845.1 Planctomycetota bacterium
GGCCGCGGCACTTGCGGCGGCTGGGGCACGGCCACCGGTGCGACCGGAGTGGCCGGCTTGGCCGCGACCTGGGGAGGAAGCTTGGGCGGCAGCGCGTCGATCACGCGCTCGCGCATGAGTCGTCCTACCTTGAACTTGACGGCGCGCCGGGAGGGCACGCTGACTTTGGCCAAGGTGCGCGGGTTCTGGGCCACGCGGCCGGCGCGGTCGCGCACTTCGAACACACCGAACTCACGGAACTCGAGCCGATTGCCCTGAGCCAATTCGGTGATGATCTCGTCCAGAAAGCGCTGCAGCACGTCCTTGATGACCACCTTGGTCTGGCCCGTCTGCTCGGAAATGCGGGTGACGAGTTCCTTCTTGGTGATCGTGTTGGGTCCGCTGCCCGGCATGGACGTGCTTGCAAGAATCTGGAGAGCGTGGGAGGCGTTGGTTCGCGCCGGAGACGCGGGCGACTCCAAAGCTTGGACGCGCTATTTGGCTCCCGGCCGCGGGCCCCGGATCGCGCCCCGCTATGCGCCCTGGGGGCGCTTCCGGATTGCGTCCGGAACAGGCCGCCAGGGATGGCAAGCGGGGTGGGTCAAAGGCCGCCGGGACCTGCCCTGTTCGAGGGCTAGACTCCCGTGGGGCTGGGCCAAAAACGCACCTGCTGGGAGGCTCGGTTCGGGCCGGCGATCGCACATTCTTGACTGCATTATCTTTTTGTCAAGCAAGAACTTGTGTCGCCTGGGGCCTTCCGCAGCGGGGCAGGCTAGGGGCCCATTCCGGCCCCGGCGAAGAGGCGGCGAAAGCGGGCTACGGCCGCCCGGAGAGCGGCGCCTCGGCTGCCGGGACAGACTGGCTCGCGCCCGGCTTGGGCACGGCTTCCCTTGGGGTCGCGGTGCGCTCGATCGAGACCCGCGCCTGGAGCCCGAGCAGAAGGTCGCCAAGTTCGCCGCGCTGCGACAGTTCCAGCACGCGTCGCCAGGCAGCCAAGGACTGCTCCAGCGGCCGACCCTGGCTTTCCAGCAGCAGCGCTTCCTGCACGGCGGGCAGCGGATCGCGGGGATCGGCGGCTTGGGCCTGCCGACATGTCTCGAGCGCGAGTTGATTCTCGCCGCGCGCTTGGAACAAGGCCGCTTGCACCGCCAGGCCGCGCGCACGCGACCCAGGTTCGAGCTTCAACTCTTCGAGCAGGACGCGCGCGTCGCTCAGTTGGTTTTCCAGGATCAGCATTTGCGCCAAGTCGATGCGCGCATGGTCGCGCTCGCGTTTGGACACCAGCGGATTGGCCTTGGTGCGTTCGATCCAGATTTTGAGCGCCGCGATTGCCGATCGACGTTGGCCGCGGCGAGCGAGCAAAGCCGCTTCCATGCGTCGCGCAGCCAGGTGCGTGGGATCGATCGCCAAAGCACGCATCAGAGAAGTTGCTGCATTGGTCCAATCGCCTCGCAGCGCGTCTAGGTGCGCCTGTGCGTAATGGACCCAGGCGCCGTGACGCGGATCAGCTGCGGCCCGTTGCAGCCAAGTGTCCGCGCTGGCGGGGTCCTTCTCCAAGCGCGCCGCTAGCAGGCAGTCCACGGCTCGTCCACTGGATTCGGCGCGTTCGCGAGCTTGACGCAGGAGGCGCAGCAATTCGCCCTCGCTGGCCCCCAGGCACAGCGCATCCTGGTGCAGTCGCGCCAGCGAAAAATCCTCAGACTCGGATTCCACCAAGGGCGCGAGGATGCGCGCGGCCAGTTCGCCGTTGCCTTCGTTGAGAGCCGCGCGCACGTCGCGCAAGATCAGCGTGCGCTCCTTGGCCTCGGCACTCGGTTTGGGAGGCGGTGGTCCCCAATCCGGCGTGACCCGGGTGCGACCGACGCAAGCCGGAACGATCAGCAGCGCGCAGCCAAGCCAAACGGCTGGCAGCGCGCTGTGCCCCCGGGCACGACCCACGCGCGGGCGCGAAGGGGCCCGAAAGCCGATCACTGGGGCGGATCCCCCACCAGGCGTAGCAGGCTCGAACGCTGCTGCGGCTGACCTTCCATCTGCAACATGGCTTGGCCACTGGCTTCGAGCACCAAGGCCGTGACTCCCGGTCGCTCGAGCACGTAGACGCGGCGCATCGCGGCGATGTTGAGGTTGTCCAAATACACTCGGATTTCGACGCCTTCGACGCCCTCCTTGGGCACGATCTCGGTTTGCAAGCCCTCGCTGGTCGTGCGCAGCGTGTGCACGTGGAAATCGGGCTCTTGCTTGACGACTAGGTGCTCGTACAAGCCCTCGGGTCCGATGATCTTGACCTCATCCGCCACCAGCACGCCCTTGGTCATGAAAGTCTTGGACCAGGGCCGCTTTGCCACGGGTCCGCTGGCCGGCTGGGCCTTCGCGCCGGTGCCCGGTTTCTTGGCAGCTTGGCCGGCGGTGCGCTCCGCGTTCGCTTTCGGCTTGCCCTCGGATTCCTTCGACGACTGACAAGCGAAAAGCAGCCCCAGCGCCAAACAAGCGGCGCAAAGCGATGAGTAGCCCATGGAATCGATCCTACGTCTGGATGTTGCGTGCCTGAGTAAGTCGGCAGTAGAACTTGGGAGAATAGAACCGGCCAGTCGCTCCAAAGCAATCATCCGCGCAAGCCGCAGGCAGCCAAGGCCCGATCACGGGTAGCCTGAGCCTTGACGCGGGCGCGTTTTGCGCCTTGGGCGAGCACCAAATCCACCCGAGCCGGGTCAGCCAGCAACTCCAAGCGCAGGGCACGGGCGGCCTCGAAACGCTGCTCGATGGCGGCGCACAGGCGCTGCTTGAGATGACCGTACCCAGGCGCGCTGCTGCCGCCCGCGCGCACGCGTTGCTCCCAGTCGGCGAGTTCCGTGGCATCCAGGAACAGGCGCAGCAAATCGAACAGCAAGACTCCGGCCGGATCCTTGGGTTCCTCAGGCGGGCGACTGTCGGTTTTCACACGCGCGACCGTTTTCGCCAGGGCCTTGCCGCTCTCGAACACCCAAATGGTGTTCCCGTAACTCTTGGACATCTTGGCCCCGTCCAGACCAGGCACTTTGGGGTAGCTCGACATCTTGTGCTGAGGCACGCGAAACACCTCACCGAAGGCCGTGTTGAACGCGCCGGCCATGTCGCGCGCCATCTCCACGTGCTGCACTTGATCGCTGCCCACCGGCACGAAATCCGAGTCATAGGCCAGGATGTCCGCGGCCATCAGAACGGGGTAGGTGAACAGGCCGACATTGGCCGAGAGGCCGCGTTCGACTTTGTCGCGGTAGCTGACCGCGCGCTCGAGCAGCCCCATGGGCGCCATGCAGGCGAGGAGCCAAGCGATCTCGGTCACTTCGGGCACATCGCTCTGCCGAAACAGAACCGCACGCGCGGGATCCAGCCCCAAGGCCAGGTAACTGATCGCGATTTCGCGCACTTGTTCGCGCAGCTGTTTCGCGTCGCGCGAGCTGGTCAGCGCGTGGTAGTCGGCGATGAAGTAGAAGTGCTCGCCTGCGGTGCGGGACAGGGCGATGTGCTGCTCGATGGCGCCGAAATAGTTGCCCAAGTGCGGCAGACCGCTGGGCTGAATTCCACTGAGGTAGGTAGCCATGAACGGCCCGGACCGTAGCAAAGCCCAAGCTCGAGGCTCAAGGCAGATTCGCCCCACCCTTGATTCGGCGCGCGGGTACTCGACAATCCTGCGAGCCTTGCATGCACGCTCCGCCCGTGAACCCATCCGATCCCCGTCTGTACTTGCGGTACGGTCGGTACGGTACCAGTCTCGACTGTCGGTACGGTCGGTACGGTACCGACCGTACCGCAAGGACAGACGGGGTGGACTCGCCTCGCCCGCCTGGGGGCCTGGGTGCTGGCGCT
>JAKFYL010000095.1 GCA_021730845.1 Planctomycetota bacterium
ACAGTCAGTCGACCAAGATCCGCTTCAGATTCTCATGGGCATCTCCGAGCGTCGTGCGCGCGAGTTCGTCCTGCGGCACATCGACCTCGATCGGTATCAGTGGCGCAAACGTGTCGTGCGCGCAATGTTGTACCAGGGCGTACTTCAGAATACGGGTTCTTGGCACATTTCGGGATTCGAAAACGAGTCTAACTTCATCCCGGCGCGCTTTCTCGATACGGGATGGCAAGAGATCCTAGAGCGCTATATGAACGATGCGAGCATCGCCAGCGACACGATACCGCTGATCGTATATCTGATGGAACGCGATGCACTGTCTGTGGCCATGCAGCAACGCCTCGTCGAGTGCCTGAATAGCAAGGACTCTGAGATCGTCGATCTTGCCTTGCGCATTATTTCCAAGTCGAGCGGCCAATCCATGATGCGTCCCGTCTTGGAGGCTGGCCTGGCAAACGAGCACACAAATGTCCGAATCGCGTGTGCCACGCGGCTAGCAACCTATCCTCGTTCCGAGGCGCTGCGCGCGGCATATAGCAGCCCTGACATGGAAGTGCGCCTGGCCGTGGCGAGCACGCTCTCGCCCCAGGACTTGTGGTTTCCAACATACTCTGTCTCTCCCGAGGGGGAATTGCTGGTAGGTCGTGCCAACTCGCCAGGGTCTTTGGCGTCTGCTCAGGAGGATCGGCCGCTCTTGCTGACACTTGCCAAGGATTCCGACCTACGTGTGCGCAAGCAGGCGGCGCTGGCGCTCTTGAATCGCCAGGATATCCCACTGGAAGCTTCTGATATTGAGTCGTTCGTGAACTCGGCGGACGTCCCCTTGCGTGCCCTCAGTGTTTCGCTGCTGCCTCGGGCTGGAGAGCTCGGGCCCTCGCTCCTTGAAAAACTGGCCAACGACGCAGATGTTTCCGTACTCAAGGCTGTGGACGAGTTTCTTGAGAACCTTGTCACGAACGGGGGCGACCTGCGAGAATTCAAGGCGGGTTTTCTGGCGCGCTTGGGCCACGAGAAATTCCCCTTCGCGGGTGGCAGGGGCAAGGTGATGCGCGCTGTGGTCGACCGTGCGACCTGCCATCCTTCGCTGTTGTTTCCGGAAATGGCTCGCCTAGCGATTCACAACCATGATCGAGCGTTGTTGCGTGGTTTGCTCGCGATCATCCCCATCTGCAGCGAGGAATTTCCAGGAGCTTCGTTTGATGGCCTCGAACCGGCCGAACAAAGGCTGGCATTGAGAGCCTTGTCCGATTGCCCCGAGTGCCCGCAGATCACGAATTTCTGCGACAATCGCCTTCAAGGGCGCTTCGAAGCCTTGGATCCTGGCATGCGATTGGTGATTGCAGACACTACAGCAGGTCCAAAAGAGAAGATCATCGCGAGCTTGATTCTTGCGCGTTCGAAATTGCCTGGTGCAGCCGCAGCCCTGGTGCCGGGGCTCGCAACGCTATCCAAGGGTCAGATGCAGGTGGGTAACGAGCTAGTTCCAAGAATTGGCCAGATACTCTCTGAGTCCAGCAAGAGCGAAGCACTGGTTGCGTGTATCGAAGATCCGCGCATGGACTACGAAGCGGCAGAGTACTTGCTCGCCAAGGTGCTCGAGATTGGCATTCAGGACGAGCGCCTTGCGTGGGCCGTCATCCGCCGCTTCCCAGAAGCGGAGGGGCACATGATCGCGACGGCCTTGAATGCCCTGAATGGCGTTCCGACGGACGCGGATGCCGAGTTGTTGCGACGGATCGTCGCCAAGAACCCTTCCTATCGGTCGGCCGCTGCTGCCATCGAGTTCTTGGGCCGTGTGAGAAGTCCGCGCTGGTTTCCTTGGTTGGCCGAGTGGATGACGGCCGAACACGGAAGCCGGGAACGAACCGCGTTTCTCCGCATCGCTTCGGCGAGTGCCATCGCCGGCTATCGGAACCAAGAGGCCGTGGACGCGCTCCTCACGGCCCTCGAGCGGGCATCGACCGACATGGAACGTGACCACCTCCTGCAAGGCCTGCAGAAGCTGCGCAGTTACCACGATCAGCTCGACTACTGGGCGGCGCGCAAGCAGACTCGAGATGCACGCAAGTCGGTGGTGCTGCAATTGACCCCCATGCTCGTTGATCTTGACCCACAGGCGCGGGCCCAGGCGGCTCGGAGCCTGGCGGCGATGGGCGCCGTGGAGCAGTTGCCCGAAATCGTCAAGCTGCTCAAGGACAGCGACCCACTCGTGCGCGCTGCCGCCAACGAAGCGATTTCCAGGCTCAGCGCCAAGAGCGATGGAGATGCGGGCGCGTCGCTACCGCTTCCTGGTTCTGCGTCAAAGCCCGCTACCGATACTGACCCTGGCAACTGATTCGCACGCGATCAGCCTTCTCTGACACGCAGCGTCGCTGCAAGCTACGCGCGCCCTACTCCGAGCGCTGGGCCGACGCGTTGGTGAGCTGCGGTTGCGTATCGATCTGCGCCACTTGCCCCTGGCCCACTTGGTCGAGCCACACGTAAACCAGATCGAGCGGTGTCGCCAGGCCCATGTGGGGCACGATGGTCGAACGCGCGGATCCGTGGGTGTAGATCTTGGAGAAGATGCCCATCAGCTCATGCGAGCGCGCATCGAAGATTCCGCCGCCCGAGTTTCCGATGTACGTCGGTGCGCTGATCATCCAGTAGGTGCAGCCGTCGACTTTGTGCTGCGTGGCGGCGATCTCGCCGGCCGTGGGGATCGGGTCGTTGCCCAGCGGGCAGCCCACGGCATAGATGGCGTCGAAGATCTTGGCCTGCTGCAGGCGCTCGCGCGAGGCTAGGCGTGCTCCATTGGGGAACAGCCGCGTCGACTCCATCTTGAGCACGGCAATGTCCAGCGGCGCGTCGTAGGCGATCATGCGCGCGGGCTCGATCTCGGTCGTGCCATCCTCGTGGTAGATGCGCGCCTGAACCGGCGAGTTGATCCTGTCCACCGACCCGTAGATGTCCCGCACCACGTGCCAAGCGGTCAACAGATAGGTTTCATACTCTTCACTGCCCGGCTTTTGGCGCGACTCCAGCAGCACCCCGCTGCCCACCGTGGCGTCTCCAGCCAGCTGCACCACCGGCCCAACGCAAGCTTCCCAAAGTCGCTGCGGATCGCGCCCGATCACGAGCGGGTCGATGCGTCTGTCCAGGGCTTCCAAACGTGAGCGCTCCTCGCTCGCTAGGCGCGCTGCGTCGCGGGTCAATTGCTCCAAGTCGCGCTTGCGCTGGTCGACGCTGGCCTGGACCGCTTCGATGCGCGTTTCGATGTCCTTGGGATCCTTGCCCTCCCAAACCGCCGCCCAGCTCTGCAAGCGCTGTTCCTGCGCCGAAAGCTCGCTGTCAGTGAAGCGCTGGGACCCCTCTAGGCTCGTCAGCCGGTGCTCGAGCATGGCCTGCTCGCACTGTTTCTCGTTTCGCGCTCCGGCCAGCATCTCGGCGATTTGCACATATCCCTCGGCTAGCCGCGCCATTTCCGCCTTCGTAGCCGACGCCGACTGGACCTCGACCAAACGCCGCTCCACAACCTGGAATCGGTCCCAAGTCAGCCAGGCCCCCGTCCCAAGGACAGCGGCCAGCCAAATCGTGCGGGGGGAGGAGTGCATGGGAAGCAGCCCATGCAGATATCGGTTTGGGCCAGTCCCAAAATCGAGCCGACTTGCTCACACTCGTGGTTTGTACCTAGACCGGTATAAGTATCTGACTTCTGGAACTTTACGTCGGTCGATCCACGCCTCTCCACAGCTTCTCACAAGTCTTCCCCAACAATCTTGGGGTCCTAGGGCCGGCAAGGGCGTGCCTGGAATCTGGCCCAGATCCGTGGATCACCTCCTTTGC
>JAKFYL010000029.1 GCA_021730845.1 Planctomycetota bacterium
CGGAGCACACCCGCTGGGTCGTCGAGCTTCGCGAGGCACTGCACGAGGTCATCATCGGTCAGGACCAGCTCCTGCGCAGTTTGCAATTGGCTTTGCTGTGCGGCGGTCACGTGTTGCTCGAGGGTCTTCCGGGACTGGCCAAGTCCTTGGCCGTCGCCACGCTCGCCGGCGCCGTGCGCGGCAGCTTCAATCGTTGCCAGTTCACGCCCGATTTGCTGCCCAGCGATCTAGTGGGCACGGAAATCTACAACGCCAAGGAAGGCGTGTTCAGCGTGCGCCGCGGCCCCTTGTTCGCCAACTTCGTCCTGGCCGACGAAATCAACCGCGCTCCCGCCAAAGTCCAGTCGGCGCTCCTGGAAGCCATGCAGGAGCGGCAAGTCTCGATCGGGGGGACGACCCACAAGTTGCCCGAGCCGTTCCTGGTGCTCGCCACCATGAACCCGCTGGAACACGAAGGCACCTATGCGCTGCCGGAAGCGCAACTGGACCGCTTCGCCTTCAAGGTGGTGATCGGGTATCCCTCGAAGGAAGAGGAATTGGCCGTGCTCGAGCGCATGGCGCGCACGGCTCCCGTGGTGCGGCCGCGCCAGGTCGTGTCCTTGGAGCAGATCGTGGCCGCGCGCGGTGTGGTCGATCAGGTGCAACTGGATGCGCGACTCAAGCAGTACATCGTGGCCCTGGTGGGGGCGACGCGCGATCCGGCTCGCGCCGGCCTGAAAGAACTCGTCGGTCGCTTGCAGTGCGGAGCTTCACCGCGCGCGACCATTTGGCTGGCCTTGGCCGCGCGCGCCAACGCATTCTTGGAATCGCGCGCCTACGTGGTTCCCGGCGACATCAAGAAGGTCGCGCTGGAGGTCATGCGCCACCGAGTGATCCTCTCCTACGAGGCCGACGCCGAGGGTCTGACTTCGGATGCGATCGTGGCGCGCGTCTTGGAGGCCGTTCCCGTTCCCTAGAGGAATCGTGTTCGGTTCCTAACACGAGTTCGGCCATGGCTTGGTTCCAGCGCACGTCGAAAGCGAGCGAATCCGCGGGCGGACCGCAGGGCACGGGTTCGGAACTCAGGGCACGCGTGCGCAAGATCCAGATCCGGACGCACATGTTGGTCGACGATGCCTTGGCCGGCGCCTACAAGAGCGCTTTCCGCGGCTCGGGCGTGGAGTTCGAAGAAGTTCGTCCCTACCAACCGGGCGACGACGTGCGCACGATCGATTGGAATCGCACGGCCAAGCATTCGGAAGCCTTCGTCAAGACCTACGTCGAAGAGCGCGAGCTGTCGCTGCTGTTCCTGGTCGACACCAGCCGCTCGATGGATTTCGGTTCCCGCGAAGCGACCAAGCGCGAAGCCGCCGCGGAGTTCTGCGCGCTGCTTTCCTACGTCGCCTTGCGCCAGCAGGATCAGGTGGGGCTGTGCTTGTTCGGCGCGCAGCCTGGGCTGCACTTGAGTCCGCGCAAGGGCGGTTCGGCCGTGGCGCGCGTCGTGCGCGAAGTCATAGCCGCCGGGCCGACCGCGGGCGCGGCGGACTACGCCAAGGTGTTGGAGCACCAGCAGCGCGTGCTGCACCGGCGTGCGTTGGTTTTCTTGATCAGCGATTTTCTGGGTGTGGAGAGCGATTCCGCCGCATGGGTGGAACCCCTGGCGCGCCTCGGGCGCAGGCACGACGTGGTTGCCGTGCGCGTCAGCGACCCATTCGAGGAAGAACTGCCGCGTGCGGGACTGGTGCGCCTGACGGACCTGGAAAGCGGCGAACTGTGCGAAGTGGACTCGCGTTCGGAAGCCGTGCGCGCGGCTTGGCGCCAGCGCGCGGCCAAGCGCAAAGCCCATTTGGACGCCGTCTTGCTGCGGGCGCGGGTGGAGCAAATCCAACTTTCGAGCGTGGGCAGCGTGGCCGACCCCGTGGTGAAGTTCTTCAAACGCCGCCGACCTGGACGCCGCCGATGAACGCGCTGCTAGCCTTCATGGGGAGTGCCTGCTTGCTTGGCCTGGCCCAAGACGAGCGCGCGTTCGTGGCGCGTTGCAAAGTGGCCGCGGCCGACGCCAAGGTGGAAGTCGGCGCGCCGGTGGCACTGGAATTGTTCGTGCAGGACCCAAGTGGGTCCGCCGTCGAAGTCGACGCTGCGAACATCGAGGGGGACGGCTCCTGGGTGCTTCTGGCTGCGAAGCCGCTGGTCTTTGGCGCAGATGCGAAGGGGCCGTTCGTGCGCGCGCGCTTCGAACTGGCTTCCCTGGAGGCCGGCGTGCGCGAATTGCCGACGCCCGCAGTGCGTTTGGCGGGCGATGTGGTCGCGGTCGAGCCATGCAGCCTCGAGTTCGTCAGCGCGCTGGCGACCGATGAAGATGCCCCGCGCCCCATGCGCGGGTTCCTGGACGAAGACGCGCCCGCAGCGCGCGCAACATGGAAAACGATCGGGCTGGTGCTGCTGCTAGCGGGCCTTTTGATCGCGGCGGCTTGGTGGCGCCGTAGGCGTGCGCGGGCCTTTGGCGCGAGCCAATCCGGTGCCGAACTCGATCCGCTGCTCGAGTTGTGCGAGCAGGAACCGCTGGCCTTGGAGGGCGCGCACAAGGCGCGCGAGGCGCATGCGATCCTGGTCCAGTCCCTGCGCTCGCGCGCAAGTTCGTCGGGGCGCGCGCCGGACGGGCTCACCGACCGCGAATGGGCCGAGCGCATTGCGCCGCGCCTTGCCAGCGACGCGGCGCGCCGCGAACTGCAGCGCTTGATCGAAGAGTCCGAAGTCGTCAAGTACGGTCCGTCGGTGCCGACGGGCTGGGCCACCCGCGATCGTCTCCTGCGCGCTCGCAAACTCGTGGAACAAGAGCCCAATGTGTTCGCCTCGCTGCCCGGGGGCACACTCTCCCGCAAGGCCATGGAACTCGCGCAAGCCGGCGCGGTTAGGCAGCCATGATCTGGATCTGGCCTGCGCTGTGCGTCGTCAGCCCGCCCCTGGCGCTAGCTGCCACGGACGCGCTCCAAAGCAGCGCTCCCGCGCGCTTGCGTCTATTTGGCGACGTGTATCTGTCCGATCCCTATTTCCTGGCGCTCTTGCCGCTGGTGGCGCTCTTGTACGCCTGGAATCGGCGGCGCTCGCGCCGGCTAGCAGCCGGAGTCAGTGTCGTACCTGCAGCCGGCAGTCCGCGCTCCCTGGCGCAGCGCTTGTTGTGGGTCGCCACGGCCGTGCATGTCTTGGCACTGTGCCTGGCCATCGTGGCTTTGGCGCGCCCTGTGCGCGCGGACGTGCAGCGCTCGAGCATCGCGGAGGGCGTCGACATCGTGTTGGCCGTCGACCGCTCCGGCTCCATGCGCTTTCCGGATTTGGACGAGCGCGGCACGCGCACGCGTCTGGATGTCGTCAAGGAAGTCGTGGGGCAATTCGCCACGCGGCGCATGACCGACAAGGTTGGCGCCTCGGACAACGTAGCCCTGCTCACCTTCGCGCGCTATCCGCAACTCTTGTGCCCCTTCACGTTGGATGCGGACGCGCTGCAGTCTTTCTTGGACACGGTCGAAATCGTGCGCTTCGAAGCCGAAGATGGCACGGCCATCGGGCGCGGATTGGCCAAGTCGGTGTCGCTGCTGGCGGACAGCACTGCCAAGTCCAAAGTCGTGGTGCTCTTGACCGACGGCGAAAACAACGTCGACGATGTCTTGCCGCTGGACGCCGCGCAATTCGCGCTCGAAAAGGGCG
Source organism: Planctomycetota bacterium (assembly GCA_021730845.1). Lineage (GTDB taxonomy): Bacteria > Planctomycetota > UBA1135 > UBA1135 > JAKFYL01. Next base: position 3,685 of record JAKFYL010000029.1, read on the forward strand.
TGCGCGTGTACACCATCCTGGCCGGAAAGTACGTGTACATGCGCGATGTGTTCGGCAAGGAAGTTCCCACGAAGCGCGAGCTGGACGCCACGGATTTGGTGCAGATCGCCGAACAGACCGGC
>JAKFYL010000298.1 GCA_021730845.1 Planctomycetota bacterium
TCCCAGTCCTGCGCCAATGCAGTTCCGTAACTATCCTCAATATATAGACTTAGGGAATACGATCCGGAAGACTGCGCGATTGGCACGGCACTCGCTCTCCCTAATTGTGCGCGGTCCGACTCAACCGTCGCGGCGCGCCAAGACCATGTTCTGCAGCAAACTACTTCCCTTCCGTTCGACCTACCTTCCTGCCAAGGCCAGCTTCGGTCGCGCCGTGGTGCTGGCCACCGCGCTCGGGTTTGCCGTGGCTGGGTACGTTTCGGCCCAAGACCCGGGAGTTTCCCCGACCCCGCTCAAGCGCACGGGGCCTTCGGCTCGTCGAGATGCGGGGATGGCACCCGCCAAAGGCCAGGCCCCCGCGCCCGCGAAACCGGTCGTGACCTTGGCTGAAGCCCGCGAGCTGTTCGCGCGCGTCGATCAAGACAAGAACGGTGAACTTAGCATTCGCGAGGCGGACTACGCCGGTCTCCCCGCGAGCCGGACCAGCACCTTTGACACCGACGGGAACGGCAGCCTCTCGCCCGACGAATACCTAGTGGCGTTCCAGCAGTCCTTGTCGACCGGCGAACGCCGTGCGGGAGCCGATCTGGAAGCCGAGAGTGCTCGCATCCAAGCTCGGCGCCGTGCCCAAGAGGCCGAGCGCGAGCGCGCCCAGGGTCCCAGCGAGGTGCGCAACAAAGCTGGCGAAGCCAAGGACGCATTGGAGCAGCGAATCCGCCAGGCCGAAGTCGACCAACGCCTCAAGGAAAAGGCCAAGTCGGACCTGGATACCCGCATCGACAATGCCCTGAATCCTGGAGCGGGTGGTGGCCCTTCGCAGGGACGCAGCCGCCCCGGCGAGACCAGGCCTCCATCGACGCAGCCCACGCCCGAGGAAGCGCGGGCTGCGCGCGAGGCAGCCGAGCAACGTCTGCGCGAAGCCGAGGCCGCCAGCAGGCGCAGCCAAGACGCGCGCCGAGTGGCGCCGCCCGAGACCGTGCGCCCGGCGCCCACTCCGCCCGCGGAACGCCCGCCTCAGGAACCGGCGCGCCCTCCGCGTGAAGAGGAGAAAGGCAACTCCAGAGAGCGGCCGCCACGCTGAACCCGCGCGTGACCCCTTGGGGGCGTCAAGAACAGCAAGGAAGGCCTACAGTCCGTGGTGAAAGTCGCTACTGCGGTTTTGCGCGCGGTCACCCTGCGGCGTCGCGCTCGTCGGGTCGTGCTCAGCGGCCAGGAAGGCCGCTTCCGCCGCCCCGGTGTCGCGCTCCTTGCAGGGCGAACGCGCGCTTCGCCTCGCTACGCGACTTTCACCACGAACTGCTAGGGCTCGATCTGGAACACGAGCGCGTCGGTGAGTTCCACGTTGTTCGGATTGCTGAAGCCCGGGTCGCGCGACCAGTACTGCGCGAATACTTGCGCGCCCACAACCAATTGGAGGTCAATGGCGGATTGTATCTGGGCGTTGAAATCGAAGGCATAGGCGCCGCTGCAGTCGATACCGACGGCGCTGCCGCCAGAGTTCTGCACCGTCGTGCGATGCAGCGGCGGAGCTACGCATAGCGTCCCGCCCAGGAAGGGTGTCGACGCCGTGTGATAACCGTAGAAGAGCAGGCCGTTCACTTGGTTGAGCAGTTGCGCGGCCGTGATCAGGAACGGTGCCGAACTGGAAGCGCTCGGTGTACCGGTGAAGGCAATGACGGGCAAGCAGCCTTGGGAATTGGTCTTGGCCGTGCAGTAGGTGTAGCTACCGCAATTGCTGGACCAGATCCGCGCTTCGGAAGCGTCGCTGTTTGCCGTAGCCGCATCGAGTATGCCATCGCCGTTCCAGTCGCCGCATGTCAACGCATACACCTGATTGCCAGCCGGATATGCCTTGGCAGCAGCAAAGCTTCCGCTACCGTCGCCAGCAAGGAACTTGACGTCCCCAGTTGTCGCAAACGTGGCCACTAGGTCGAGATTGCCGTCTTGGTTGAAGTCGCCGGCCGCGAGGGCCTTGTTGTAGTGGCTGAGTGTTTGCGTGGGGCCGCCCACGAAAGTGCCATTGCCTTGGTTGACGAGCACGCGCAAGCCGTATTTCCAGCCCACGGCCAGATCGACGTCGCTGTCGCCGTCGAAATCACCGGCTTCCAATCCCGACGGGTAGATGCCCGCGGCATACGTCGCCATGGAGCCCTCGAAGGTTCCGTTGCCCAGTCCGAACACGACACTCAAGTTGCTGGCACCACCATGGACTGTCGCGTAGTCCAGTATCTGGTCTCCGTTGAGATCTACTAGCACCAGGAAGCCTGGCTTGGGCCCGGCGAGGAAAGCACCCGAATGGACGAGCTGCCCTTGGCCATCGTTGAGATACACGAGCACGCGGCTGTCCGCGGTGAAGGGGCCGGTTTGGTGTGTGCCGACGGCGATGGCGACGTCCAAGTCGCCGTCTGCATCTAGATCGCCAAGTCGCAACCCCGCAGCGGCGTCGTCTTCGGGGCCAAAGGCCGTGAAACGCATGGTCGTGAATTGGCCACGTGAGTCGTTGAGGTACACGCGCACCCCGTCGTTCACGAACCCATTCGTTCCCAGTTGACCTTGATCCGACACGGCCAGATCGAGATCGCCGTCGTGGTCGAGATCTCCCACATCCAAGGACCGCGGGGAGTAGGCTCCCGCAATATCGCTCACTGCGGGGAACACTCCGTTCCCAGCGTTGAGGAGCAGGCGCAGTCCCCCAGCGGAGTAGAACGGCGAGAGGCCGACGACGATGTCGTCGGCCCCGTCAGCGTTGAAATCTCCTGCGGTAGCGCACCAAGGTTCCGCACCAACCGGAGTCGAAAAAAGGCTGTACTCGAAGTTGGGACACGCCTGTGCAGAGCACGGCCTGTTGCCCAAGAGTGAGAGTGCGAGGACACAAATCGATGCGATGGAGAGTTTCTGGAACATGGGCAGCGCTACTTGGAGAGAGATGGAACTTGGACAGACTGAGCCGGCGTGGTGTTCAGCCGTACCCTTACAGCTGGATCGTGAACTGCAGCGCGTCCGTGATTCCCACGTTGTTTGGCGGCAAGAACCCCGCATCGCGATGCCAGTACTGGGCGTTGACGACCGCACCCGCGATCAGCAGCGGGTCGTTTCCGCTGGCGATCCACACGTTGAAGTCCAATCCGTACTGGCCCGTGCAGTCCGTGCCGATCGACGATCCGCCGGAGTTTTGAACCGCGGTACGCTTCAAGGGCGGATTCACGCACAGGGTTCCTCCGAAGAAGGGCAGTGTAGCTTTGCCGCTTGTTCCGTAGAAAAGCAGTCCGTTGCTTTGATTCATGACATTCGCGGCCGACACGATGAAGCCGTTGGCAGCGCTTGCGCTAGGAGTACCGGAGAACCCGATCTGCGGCACGCAACCGAGCGAGTTGGCCTTGGCCGTGCAATACACCTCCACTTCTGCGCTCCTGGCGCGCATCAGGAACGCACCGTGGATCCCCGCGCCGAGCGTTTCGATGTGCGTGGGCGGGAAGTTGTTGAAGAGGTTGACGGGATCGAACCCCCCAACCGAGTAATTCCACGAGATGTAAGCCACCCCAAGAACATTCGCGTCTTTGTCGAGGGTGGCGGGGGACCAGACCGGTTCGGTGGTCATGTACGCGCCCACCACGAATTGCCCCGAGACGCTCGCCGGTGTCGGTAGCGCATAATTCGTGAAGCCTGCGTGGCCGCCGTGTGCCACGGTTCCCGAAACGCTGGTCAAGAATGACCAGGAGGACGGGTCGCCGAGGTCGGAAATGTCTTCCCAGACGCACAGCGTGATGGGCGTGCCGCTGGGCACATCCGCCCCTACG
>JAKFYL010000472.1 GCA_021730845.1 Planctomycetota bacterium
ATCGAACCCAGCCCCGCCGAAGCCAGCACCAGAAGCCCCAGCGGCATCTTCAAACTGATGGCAAAGAACTGCACGTTGGCGCTGGTCCAGTTGTAGCCGATGAATACAGCTAAGACGGCGACGATTGCCCCACCAAGGATCTTGCGCGGATTCATTTCGTGAGAGTAGCGTCCCAGGGCGTCCCCGCGCAAAACCGGCCCGAGCGACGCGGCCGGGCTAGAAAGACATGCCGATCGAAACGTGCACGATGGAGCTGCTCTCGTCGCGCTGGGGATCGGGGTTGATGCCCCAATCGACGCGCACGGGACCGACCGGCAGGTGGTAGCGCAGACCAACCCCGACTGCGTGCCGCAGGCCATCGAAATCGAACAGATTGCCGGCTTCCTGTACGAGATTGCCGCCGTCGTAGAAGGCCGCCAATTCCAGGCGCGGCCCCACGCGTCGTCGCAATTCCACGCTGGCCACTTGATAGCCTTCGCCGCCCAGCGGTTCGCCATTGGAATCGGTGAGCCCCAGGGCCGACTCCTTGAAGGATCGCACCGTGTTCTCGCCACCGTTGAAGAAGCGCTCCTGCAAGGGAATGTTCACGGTCGAGCCGTGTGGAGCGATGGTCCCTCCACGCCAGGAAAGCCCAAGCACGAGCCGTTCGCTCAAGGCGGTGAAGCGCGCGAGCACCAGACGCAAACGCGTGAAATCCAGCTCCGATCCCAGGAACTTGTCTCCATATTCGACCGCAGCCCGCACCAGCGAGCCGTCGCTGGGACCAAACGCATCGTCGCGGGTGTCGTGCACACCGGTCAACGCCATTGAGGACACGTCTACGTCGTCGAGCAGGTCTTGGATCCCCGGATCCGTCAAGTCGGAACCGAACACGTCGGATCTTCGAAACTGGTACGCCAGTCCCATTTCGAGGGTGGAGCTCAAGCGCCGCGTCAATGCCACGCCCGTTCCGACGTTTTGTGTCTCGAAGGACGGTTCTTCGCGCCGGTTGGCGAACACGGTCGCGGATGCTTGCAAGGGCAGGTCCAGGAAACGCCGGTCCGTCAAGGACAAGCTCGCCGACTGAGCGAATTCGCTCAACGACCCCTTGGCGTCCAGCACTCTGGCCGTCCCGAACAGATTGCGCTCGCTCCATCCGATTCCAAGGCGCGCGCGCTCGTAGGACCCAAAGCCCGGCTCCAAGTAGAATTCGCGCGAAGGAGCCTCTTCCAGGTCGACCACCAAATTGCGTGTGGCACCTTGACTGGGCTCCAAGCGCAAATGGACCCGGGAGAACAGCCCAGCCCGAGACAGTTCGCGAAAACTCAAGCGTTCCTTGCGCACGTCCCAGCGATCGCCGGGCTCGAATTCGAGCGCAGACAGCACGCGTCCAGACTGGGTGCGCCGGTTTCCGCGCAGTTCGATGGCGCCGATGTGCACCAACTCTCCGGGGCTGACCGCCATGACCAATTCGATGGCGCCTGGATCGGACGGATCCAGGGGGGTCAAGACGCCGTCTTGTACTTCCACGTCTGGATACCCGGCGCTGTCGTAGGCCTCCAGGATGCGCGCGCGGATCCGGCGCAGCAGCGTAGGGCTCAGAGCCTGATTGGTTACGTCCTCGAAGTCCAGATCGTTTGCTGGGCCAGGTAGCGCGGCGCTCGCGTCTTGGCCGCTTCCTACAAGACGCAGCTTGCGCAGCAGGAAGCGTGTGCCTTCGCGGACCGAAAGTTCCAAGGCTACCGCCGCGCCTCCTTCGCCCAGGTCGCGCACCAAGTAGTCGATGTCGGCATCCAAGCACCCCAGTTGCCGGTAATCCTCGATCAAATCGTCCAGGGCTTGGCGGCAGAGCTCTTCGACGAAGATGGCGCGGCCCTCTGCGACGTTTGCATCGAAACGCGTCGACAGGCGATCCAGGATGTCGCTGCGGCTCATGACCTTGGCGCCTTCGATGCTGACCTTGGCAATGCGCGTCAAGGGTCCTTCTTGGACGCGCAAGACGACGCGTGGGGGCCGAGCGGGCGGTCCCGCGGCGCCTTCGTCCAATTCCCACTGAACCTTGGCCGCAGCGAAGCCGCGCGACTTGTACAAGCGCTCCAGGGCATAGGCGGCGTCATCGCACACAGCGCGTTTGGAGCTGCGGCGTTCGTACTGAGCCAGTTCAGCGGCCGCCGCTTGCCGCGCGTCCTGGAGGTCGATCAAGGCAACGCCTTCCAAACTCCAGTCCACGCCAGGTGTCTGGGGCAGCGCGCCCCTGCTCGAACGGCACGCGCACAGGCTTGCCAAAAGGCAGACCAGGGCGCCGACGCACGCGGAAAATCGAGCGCCCATGGGTCAGTCGACTCGGAACAAGAAGCGCAGGCCCAGGTTGATGCGGTCATACACATCGCGTTCCGCGCGCAAGTACATCGAACGACCGGATTGCTTGATTTCGCGCGTGAGGCGCAAGGACACTTCGCTCGTCGCAGCTCCACTGCGCGTCAAGTCGGTGCCCGTTTGCCATTCGATGCGCTCCGCGATTCCATCGCCGCCGGCATCCCCGCCCAGTCCCGCCAGGATGTCGCGCCCGAAGAACGTAGCCAAGCTGCGCGCAGCTTCATTGCGATCGAGCCCGCCTTCGCGTTCTTGGGGGGTCTGCCCCGATGCGATCAGGAGTACGAGATCCTCGTGGGACAAGGGCGGCACGGAACTCAGATCCGTGGTCGGGATGGTCAAGCTGCCGCCGATGCGCGCGCTCACGTCGTAGCCGCGCACGCGGCCCTCGAGTTGCAGATCCAGGCGCGGTAGCAGCGGTTCGCGCCGGTCCAGGGTCGCTGTACCGGTGGTCAGCGTCAGCGTGGTGGCCGGCAGCAGGACCCGAGTGGGCTCGATGAAGAGCGCGCCCGTGAGTTCCGGGGAGCGCCCCGTACCGCCCAAATGGAAGTCTGCGCGCGCGCCGCCCTGGGCGATGTTGCTGTCGATTTGCGCGGCCTCTGCCCCAGAGCGGATCTTCACGTCCAAGGCCATTTCGGCCAGTCCCGGCTCGCTCAAGGAAAACATCTGCAACGGCGCCGGCCGGGCGCTTCGCTTCCCGGGGGTCAGGAGCTCATGCCGCCGTGCATAGCGCGCGTCCGTGAGCAAGACTTCACCGGAGAGGCGCCGACTGGAAGCGCTGATCTCCAGGGCCAAGTCCATGTCGGCTCGCAAGCGCAAGTCCTGCGAACGCGTCAGCAAGACATCCGCGCCACGCATCTGGAACTGCCCGTGGGGTTCGGGCGCGCTGAAATCCCAATAGCCTGCAACGGACCACGGCGCCGAACCGAGTTCGCCGCGACACTGCTCGATGGTCAGACGACCATCCGCCAACTGCGCGCGCGCTTGGATTTCCGCCAAGCTGGGCATTGCTCCCAAGAATCCCAGACTGCCAGCTTGCCATTCGATCCACCCACTGGGCTCTGGGTGTGTCAAGCTGCCGCGCCAAGCGAGCTGCGCCGCTACGCGGCCTTCCAGCCGCCTCAAAGCCACTCCCGCATCGATCAGCGGAGTCAAGTCGTTGACCTCCAGCTGGGTGTCCAGTGCCAGCTCGCTGTGTGCCAACCCGGACACGTCGCCCTGCAGCAGTTGATCCAACCACAACGGAGCTTCGATGCGGCCCGCAACCTGCACGGCGCCCCAAGCCGGCCACTCCATGCGAGCATAGTCCAGTACCGGCGCGGGATCGAACCGCAGTCGCGCGGAACCGCTGCCCGGCCCCAAGGGGAACGAGCTTGCAGTGTCGTCAAGCTCCCAGTGTTGCAGGTCC
>JAKFYL010000218.1 GCA_021730845.1 Planctomycetota bacterium
GCACATTGTGGCCGCGTTCGATGGCCTGCACGGCGCGCACCTGAAAATCGCTCAGCGTCAGGCCGCGCCACTGGATGCCGGAGGCCGGCGGGCCGGGGTCTTGTTCCCGGCTGGGAGCGGGAGGTACAGCTTTCGCTTTGCCTTTCGATGCGCGCGCGCCCCAAACGGGTTTGGGGCCGAGCGGATGCTCTTTTTCGGCTTGGCGGCGCGGCTTCCTGGGTCGGCGCGTCACGATCTCACCCATTCCCGAAAAACGCGTACTTGAGCCAAGGCCTTCACAAGAGTATCTAAACAGTTGCTGCGGGCTGGACAAAGCCCAAGCGAAAAAAGCCACCTAGAGGAGCGCGGATCGCATGGAAGCCTTGAGCCAAAGCAAACTCACCGTTCAAGTTCAGCGCCAACTGGCCAACTTGAAGATCGTCACCAGGCTGCTCGCTCACGAGTTGCACAGCCAGTCGACGTCCAAGGCCATCACGCTCACCCGCGACGAGGTCCAGGAAATCCAGACCTGTCTCGAGCTATTCATCGAGGAACTCTCGCGCCGCAGCGGCAGTTCCGCGGGATCCATGACCACCGACGTTTCGGCCATGCCCAACACCGCTGGGGCCTCGGCCAGTCCGGCGTTGATGAGCGTTGGCGCCTCGCGCATGAACTAGGCCCCTTTTCGGTACAGGTCCGCCCGGTCCGCGCTTTGCCGGGCTTCGCTAGGAAGGCTTTGTGGCCAACTCCGTTCCCGCTTCCGTGGCCCAGCATCGAACCGCACCCACCGCGGCATCCGCATGGCCCGGCTCCACGCGCTTGAGTCGAGCTGCACTGCGCTGGAGCCTGCGCTTGGGGCTGGTCCTGGCCCTCGGCGCCAGCGCGCGCTGGCTGTACTTGAGCATGGAAACCGCGGCCCAGGCCGGTCCGCCGGCGCGCGTCGATTCCGCGTACTCGCGCGTGGACGTCGGCCCCGGGTGGTTCGACCCGCGCTGGCGCCAAGAAATCGGTGCCGTGCTCGGCCGCCTGGGGGCCATCGATCCGCAAGACAGCACCGCGGTCGAAGGCGCGGCTCGGCGTTTGGCGCAACTCTCCTTCGTGCAATCGGTGGCGTTTCCCCAAGTGCTTTGGCCGGATCAATTGCGCCTGGAGTTCACCTGGGCCGAGCCCGTGGCTTGCATCCACGCGGGCAGCGAGTTCTTGAGCGTCACGGCCGCCGGGCGCGTGCTCTCGGGGCGCTGGCGCATGCCTCCGGGTCGCGGCAGCGGCTTTCTGCCCGTGGTGCTGACGGGACCTCCGCCCAAGGGCGAGCGCACGCCGCACGAGGTGCGCAGCGTGCGCGCCATCGAAGTGGGCGCCACTGTCCTGGAACCCTCGGCGCTGGACGGGCTGGCGGTGGCGCAGTCGATGTGGCGCCACCTGGGAGCGGGCGAAGTCTCGCGCCTTGGGCGCATCGTGATCGACGCGCGGCGCGCGCGCCAAGTCAGCTTGGAAGAACCCGGGACGATCCTTTGGCTCGAAAACGCGCGCCGCATCGATTTCGGGCGCAGCCCGAATTTGGACGCGCCGGGCGAGTTGCCCGCAGCACAAAAGTGGGCCCTCGTGGCGCGCGCCCTGGAGCTCTTGGATTCCAGTTCCAAGGCCCAAGTCGCTGCGACGGACTGGTCGGTGCTGGACGTGCGCTGGGACCAAGGGGCATTGGAGTTGCGACCGGATCCGTGGGGCCTGACGACGAGCGCGGACGGCCAATCCGCATCCAAACAGCCCGGGCCGCCCGCCAACTCCCAAGGCGCGGTGGAGCGCGAGTAGATCGTTGCGTGCCACAGTCCAAGCGCTCGCATTTGGCCTGTCGCTCGCTCCGCCAACCTTGGCGTGGGCCGGTAGCGATGCGTTTTGGTCCAGGGAGTGGCCAGGAAACGATCAATCGATGATGGTCTTGCAAGCCGCGGTGTGGGTTGCACTGTCGGGTCTCCCCGTCGCTGCCAGCCGGGACCCAAGTTCGCCTGTCGGCGGCAAGCGCTCCAACTTTGCCTGGGTGGACGTGCTGCTGGCTTTGCCGTGCCTTGCGGTGGGCGCGAGTTTTGATCGCGCGCGCGGCATTTCTTGGCCTGCTTGGCAAGTAGCGCTGGCTGCACTTGGCATGGCTGCATGCCTGGCCACCGCTGCGGCGCGCGAGGCTGGCAGCAGCGGGCGGCGGGCGCAGCTTTTCTGGTTGGCTCTGGTCGCGGCGCCGCCGGCACTTACTGCTGCACTGTGGGTCGCTTGGCCGGCAGGTCTGACATGGGCCAACTGGAGCTGGCTCGAAGTCAGCCCCGTCACCTGGACCTTGGCCCAGACCGGCCCGCCCCATGCGTGGTGGAGCCTAGCTGCACCCATGGCTGTGTGCCTGGCGCACTTTTGGCTCTCGGGTTCACGCGCCAAAGGCACACCATCGTGAGCATCGCGGTGTGGGCCTTGGTGCTCGCTTGGGGGCTTGCTCGGCCAAGCAGCGCCGGGGCCTTGGGTTTGCCGCGCGCGGCGTGGCTGCAGGAAACAAGCGCGGCTGAGCTCGAAGACTCGGTGCGCCCTGCGCGCTTGAGTTTCGCGCGCCTGGACTTGCACGGCCCGATCCATGCGCTCGCGATCGAATTCCAAGGCCTGGGGCGCACGAGCGTGCACGCGGAGTTGTCGGCCGGCGAGCGCCTGCAGGCAGTGGTTCCCGTTCCCATCGCGAGTTCCAACCTGGGGGCGGGCGCACAGTTTCGGATCGATTCGAACGAGACGCAGCAATCGCCTGCCGGCCGCGCGGCCTTTGCCGAGGAGCGGAGTGCCAGCGGTTGGCCCTTGGACGCGATCCGTTTCGAGCGCGAGCGCCAAGAACGCTGGCGGGCTCTGCCCCTGGAATTGCGCGCGCGCCCGCGCCCGCCGGCTGGCGAGGACGTCGGCGTCCAAGTGCCTAGTTCCGGGCTGTACTTGGCGCTGGCCACGGCCGTGTTGTTCGCTGGGATGCGCAAACGCCCCGTGTGGGCGGGCGCGGTATGCGTCTTGGGAGCGGCGAGCATTTGGTACGTGGCGTCGGCTTCAAGCGCTCTGTCCAGCGCTGCAGCAATCACGCAGCGCTGCGTGATCGAACACGAGTTCGGCACGGGGCATTGGCTGCTGGTGCGCAGCTCACGCGGCGAGTTGCGCCTGGGTGCGCACAGCCCAGTTTCGATCGAAAGCGATCCCGTGGACGCGCAGGTCACATGTGTGGTCGATGCGCGCAAACCAAGCTCCGCGCGCGTGCAGGGACCGGCGCTGTGGACCGTGGTGGAGGCCTTCGACCCTCGCGGCGGCGAACTCCAACCAGGCGCCAACACGCTGTTCGATTTGGATCGTGTCTGGTCGCGCGGCCAAGGCGCGCAAGGGATTGCCAGCGGCTGGTCCAACGCGCGGCAATGGCCGCGCGGAGAGGCAGCCAGTCCGTTGCCAGGAGTGGCACAACCCCCGCCCGGTTGGCTGCTTCGCGGTTTGCCCCTGGGTCGTTCGGCATGCATCGGGAAACTGCGCTCGGGGCCGGGACTCGATCAACTGCTCGCCCAAGCGGGCGTCCTAGAGCCTGGGGAGCTGTAGGCCGGCACCGAGGTCTGGCTGCGCGTCCTGGGCTGGCCGGAGTAGGCGGCCCGTGGTGGCGGCCCGTGTGCAGGGTAATTTCTCCCTGTACGACCAGCCGCAGGGCCCCAACGATAACGCGCCGGCCATGGTGGCGTTCTCGTTCGATCCGGCCGTTTCTCCGGTGCAACTCG
>JAKFYL010000387.1 GCA_021730845.1 Planctomycetota bacterium
GGCACGGATCGAGCACGATATTGAGGCCATTGGCGATCCACAGCGAACGCATGGCGAGCGCCGGATCCCCAGCCCCGCGGAACACGCCGTTGCCCAGGTGCAAGAGCAGCACAATGCCGCTCAGACCCAAATTCAGGCGCGCATATCCCGAGCCGACTTGGACCACCTCCTGTGTGGCACCCATCCATCGAAGGAGCTCGGGAGCAAACACTGCGCAGGGGATTCCAATGGCAACTCCCAGCAACGCGCCGGCTGCCAGGGCCGAGGTCGCGGCGCGCACCGCGCCGGGCTTGTTCTTCTCGCCGATGCGCCGCGCAACCAAGGATGTGGCGGCCATGGCGAGTCCAAAGGCCAGCGCATAGACCAACGTCAAGAGCGCTTCGGTCAAACCGACCGCCGCAACCGCCGCATCGCCCAGCCGCGCCACGAAAAACACGTCCACGATGGCGAAGGTCGACTCGAGTGCCATCTCGAGCACCATCGGGATCGCGAGCAACCACACGGCGCGATTCAGCGAGATGCGCGTGTAGTCGAACTCGACACCGCCCAGCACGGCGCGGATCTGGCGCCACAGGGGCTCAACTTTAGCGGGAACGGCTCCGCTCACGAGCTCTCCGGCATCCGGCACATTGCGTGCGTCGGGCACTGAAAATGGGTCATGGACGGCCTTTCCAAGCTGGAACTCGGATTCTGACGAACACGGTTCCTCGAATTTCGTACAGCCCAGATTCAGTCACTAGGATCGGCCCATCGTACGGTGAACGAGGCACAGGCACCAAACGCTTGGAACAATCGAGTGCGCCAAGTTCAGGTGCGGCGACGACAGGCGCCGGCTGGTTTCGCAGCGATGCTGCAAGCGCATCCCCGTTCTCCAACGCGGCGAGGCGAATTGTGCCGGGCGCGTCGACAAAGTTGTGGGATGGCACGACCATCGAAACCGCGCGCGCTTCCTAGCCCCGAAGGGTCCGCCCCAAAACTACGGTCCCGATTCGGCGAGCAAATGGGGCCGCTGGCAAGGCGCGACGACGCAGGCAACCGGCCTGGTTTTCAAGTAGTAGCAATGCAGGCAGCAGCGGCGAGGGCCCGCGAAATGTGACCGTTGTTTCGGGACGGACCCTAGCAGATGGGATGAGAAGGCCGTCCTCCGTATGGGAAGCCTATTCTGGTTTCCCAATGGACGCGCCGTGAGGCGCTCAACGCACTCGAGGTGCAAGGAAGGAGGACGGCCTTCTCATCCCATCTGCTAGCTCGTAGGTGCCGCGGCGCCGCCTGCGCAGCGCTTGAGACCGGCCAGGCTCTCGGGGTGGCCGGGCTGGAACTCGAGGGCCTTGCGGTAGTACGCGATCGCTTCATCCTGCATACCTAAGAATTCGCGCAAGCACCCCAGGTGGTAGGCAGGACCGAACGTGCGCGTCATTTTTTGTGAGTCGCCGCCCTTGCCGCCGGGGTCTTTGAGTGTGAGACAGCGCTGCAAGAGCGCCTCCGCGCGTTCGAACTCGCCGACGTCCAGCGCGAGCACGCCCTCGACGTAACACGTGTCCGATCGGTTGCGAAAGGCCGGCGTGATCGCGCCGATCAACTCCAGGGCTTCGGCGGACCTGTTCAGGCGACGCAAACAATGCCCGAAGAGCTCGACCAGCAGCGGCAAGTACGGCGCGTCGGGCTCGATCTGCTCGAGCGCCATCGCGAAAGGTTCGACGGCCTCCTCGTAGCGGGCACCGACGAACAGCGTGCGCGCGAGCTGGAACCAGTCGTAGGCGCTGCTGGGATCGTCCTGGATGGCGGCGCGCAGGAGCTTCAAATTGCGCTCGACTTTTTCGCGCCCGAGAATTTCCGTGGTTCGGTAGCCATAGTGGCGCGCGACAACTCCCGTATCGGCACTGGGCGGTACGGCATCGTCGAGGCGCACCTGTTCGTGAATGCGGCCTGACCACGAAGCGCCGGCGAGCGGGAAGAATCGCACGATCCGGCTGCGCCCCTCGCCCAGATCGCCGTCGTCGATCATCGTGATTCTGCCGGCCGCTCGCGGGAGCTTTGTGGCGAAGGCGCGCAGCCGCGCGCCTGCGTCCGCTCCTTCCAGTCGCTCGTCCGCATCGAGGCTGAGGACATGGGTCGCGGTAGCCAGGCGCAAAGCCGCATTGCGGGCCGCGGCGAAGTCATCGCACCACGCAAACCGCCCCACTTTCGCTCCTGCTGCGCGCGCAATTTTGATCGTGCCGTCCACGGATCCCGTATCGAGCACGCATAGCTCGTCCACATGCGGGCGAGCGGCATCGAGACAGGCGCCCAAATGAGCGGCTTCGTCTCGAACGATCATGCACAGGGCAACACGGCTCATGGAGGTGACATCGACGAGCTGGGGACGCGCCTTGAGCACGTGGAATCTGGCCCCGAATCACGCACCAACCCTGCAGTAAGTCCTTGATCGGAACAGATTTCAGGAAAAAAACCGCGCCCCCATCTCCAACTCGACCCTAAATCCCCGTAACAGTCTGGCTCGCTCGTGGCTACCTCTGCTTGGCTGGGCGAGTTCCAAGGTCCGCGAGTTCGAGATTCCACGAATCCGGGCTCCCTTGGCGGATCCATGCCGCGATGGTCGTTGGGCATGCATGAACCGGCGTTTTGTCCGGCGCGCAGTCCTTTGCATCCCTACTCGAACCCGTTTCCGCAATCAGCGATGCATGCGTCCCTGAACACGAATCCAGGGAGCCTGGATCATTCCCCAGTCCCAGATCGTCCCATGCAGTCCATGGCCACGGACCGATCACGCAAGGCGACAACCTGGCAGTTTGGGGTCCTAGATCCCCGCGAGGAGTCGCTTCGTTTGGACTCCATCGGGGCTGACTTGCTCCGTCGCGCTGCGGCAATGCTGCGGGATCCCGAAACCCCCGATGCGGTCGGCGCATCCGAGCTCGTGCGGGCGGGTTGCTTGCGCTACTTGCCCAAGGATGCCCCGTGGAGGAACCGCGCCCACCTATTGACCTGCACGGCCAGCGCCGCTCGGCGGCTGTTCGCGGACCGCAGTCGCAATCACAAGGACAGTCCACCGGCCACGCGTCCGACGCAGCGCAGGGCGAAGCCGCAGCTCGATCTAGGTCAGATCGATCGCGCGCTGACGCAATTTGCCTGCTTGGACACGACCATGGCCCTGGCCTTCGAGCTTCGGCTGTTTGCCTGCTGCAGCACTCGAGAAACCGCTCGTTTCGTCGGATTGCCGGAGGGCCAGTTCCGGCGACGCTGGAAAACCGCCTTGGTCCAATTGGCGCGATGCCTGTGAGCAGCTAGTCCGATCCTAGTAGCTGCGGAGGTTCCGCCTCCAAGCCGCGTGTCCCCTGGGGTATCTTGGGCCGCATGCCGCGTACCCTTGGGTTGACCCTTCTACTGGCCCTGGCCTGCACCAGTCCCGCTACCCGTATCGAGCGCAGGGACCTGCCTGCGGAGCCGGAACGTCCGGCTTTGCGCGCGATCGCCGCGCTGGAGGACGCGCGCACCTGCGGCGGGGGAGCGCTGCTCGACTTCCTGCGCGATCCGGATGCAGTCGTGCGTGAGCGCGCCGCGCTAGCCCTGGGCCGCCTGCCCAAGGAAGAAGCCCCCGCCGAGTGCGCGCGAGCCTTGCTGCTGGCGCTTCACGACGCCCAGGCCGACGTTCGTGCGGCGGCAGCTTTCGCACTGGGCCTGCGCGCGGAAGCTTCGGCCCAGGAACGCTTGCTTGCGATGGTCCTAGAACCGACAGCGAGAGATC
>JAKFYL010000225.1 GCA_021730845.1 Planctomycetota bacterium
CACGACTGCGAAATCGAGGATCGCGTGATCTTGGCCAACTGCGCGCTGCTGGCCGGGCACATTTTCATCGGCAAGGGGGCTTCGATCTCGGGCGGGAGCGCCGGACACCACTTCATCACCATCGGGCGGCTGGCCTACGTCGGCGGCATGTCTCGCATGGCCCAGGATGTGCCTCCGTTCATGTTGCTCGAAGGGCACCCGGGCCGGGTGCGCGGCGTCAACGTGGTCGGGTTGCGGCGCGCCGGCATCGACGAAGCTGGAGTCGATGCGCTGCAGGATGCCTACCGTTTGATTTGGCGCTCGGAAGTTCCGCGGCAGCAGACCTTGGCTAGCCTGCGCGGCGGCAGCGCGACCCACGCGCTGGTGACGGAGCTCGTCGATGCCCTGGAGCGCTCCAGTACGCATCCCAAGGGCCGCTACCGCGAGAGCATGAAGGCGCGCTTTGCGCAGGCCGGCAGCGAGCGCATGAGCCGCTCGGCCCACGTGAGATAGGCCGACATGAGCGCAATCGCTTCGTCCACCGGGCAGGTCCGCGTGGTCGTTGTCGGTGCTGGGCACTTGGGGTCGCTGCACGCCAAGATCGCCCACGCCAATCCCAAGGCCCGCCTCGTCGCAGTAGTTGACGCCGATGCTGCGCGCGCGAACAAACTCGCCGGCGAACTGGGCTGCGGCGCCTGGAGCAGCGAACAGCTCCAAAATCCGGAGAGATTGGCGCAACTGGACGCGGCCGTCGTCGCCACGCCGACTTCGAGTCACGCCGGCGTCGCGGTGCCGTTGTTGGAGCGCGGGATTGCCTGCCTGGTCGAAAAGCCCATCGCTTCCAGCACCGAGCAGGGGCGCCAGATTCTGGCCGCCGCCAAGCGCGGCGGGGCCATTCTGGCGGTGGGGCATGTGGAGCGCTTTCAGCCCGGCATCAAGAAGCTCCTGAGTCTGGGCGTGGACACGCGCTTCATCGAGTGCCATCGCTTGGCGCCGTTCAGTTTTCGCAGCACGGATATCGGCGTCGTGCACGATCTCATGATCCATGACTTGGATCTGGTGTTGCAGCTCGTGCGCGCGCCGGTTTCGTCCATGGACGCGGCCGGCGGGGCGATCTTGACCGAGCACGAGGATGTGGCCAGCGTGCGCCTGGTGTTCGGAAATGGCGCGCGCGCTAACGTGACCGCCAGCCGTGCGTCCTTGCAGCCTATGCGCCGTTTGCGGCTGTTCAGTTCCTCGTCCTACGTGAGCCTGGATTTCCAGAAAAACTACGGCATCCTGGTGCGCAAGGGACCGGGCTGGGAGCGCGGGCGGCAATCGCTGCAGTCCTTGACGCCGGCGGAACTGGCGGCCAAGGCCGGCGAACTGGGCAAGGACTTGCTCGAAATCGTGGAGCTGGAGCTGGGGGGCGAACGCCCGCTGCAGGCGGAAGTCGACTCGTTCTTGACGGCCGTTTTGGGCCAGGGACCCGTCGAAGTCAGCGGAGCAGACGGCTTGGCGGCCCTGGAATTGGCGGAACGCATCGCCACAAGTATCCGCACGCAAGGCTTTTAGGACTGCCGCGAGGAAAATCGCTGATGCGCTTGACAGTCGCCCGGGAGGGCGTATTCTTACACCCCATGTTGCAACTGAGTCTCAATATCATATGGACAGCGCTGTCGGTCCTGGCAGCGCCCCAGGCACCAAGCGCGCCGGCCGCTTGCGAGCGCGAGGTCCAAGTGATGGGGACCAGCGCCAGGCTGTGGATCGAGGCGCATACGCGCGAAGAAGCGCTGGCAGCCAGCGAGACGGCGCTGCGCGCGCTCGAAACCTGCCAGGCGCGCCTTTCGACCTGGACCAGCGAGAGCGAGCTGGCGCGCCTCAATCGGGCACCGGTGGGTCAAGCCGTGGAGCTTTCGCAACTTCTGGCGAGCGAACTGCGTTTGGCCCAGGAACTCTCGTTGGCGAGTGGCGGAAGCTTCGATCCCGGCGTGGGAGCCCTCGTGCAGGCCTGGGACCTGCGCGGTGCGGGCCGCATTCCCGGCCAAGTGGAAATCGAGCGCGCCCTTGCCGGAAGCAGCATCGCACAGCTCGAATTGACCGAGCACCTGGGCGCTGCCGAGGGCGGAACATGGACCGGCAAACGCCTGCATCCGGGCTTGGTGCTCGAGGAAGGCGCGTTCGGCAAGGGCGCGGGACTGGAACAGGCTAGGCATGCCCTTTCCACGTTGGGCATCGAGCGCGCGCAGATCGACCTGGGCGGCCAATTGTTGCAGATCTTGCCCGCGGGCGAGGAACTCGAATGGGTCATCGCCGATCCCAGCCATCGCAACCTCGGCGTGCTAGCGCTGCGCCTACCTGCCGGATCGCTCGCCACTTCGGGAGCGAGCGAACGTTCGGTCGCCGTGGACGGGAAGATCCTGGGGCACATTCTGGATCCGCGTCTTGGCCTACCGGCGGCGGACTTTGGTTCCGTGTCGGCGTTTCACGCCAATGCGTTGGTGGCCGACGCGCTGTCTACGGGCGTGTACGTGAAGGGGCTAGAACAGGCCCAGGCTTGGATCCAGCAAATGCAGCAGCAACCGTGCCTTGCTGGCGCGCAGTTCGTGCTGCTGGAGCGCGTGCACGCGGTAGGCGCCCATGGCGGCCTGCGGCTGCGCGCCCATGTGTCGAAGGATCTCTACACCAAGGTTCGCGCGCTCGACCCAGCGGTGGAGATCGTTCCTCTGGGGTCATTGCCCGCGGCATTGCCGCGATCCGCGATCGAGACGGCCGCGATTGAAGCGGCGGCGAAGCCCATGGCTAGCCAGAACCAGTCCCAAGCGCAGCAATCCGCGCCCGCCGATCCGGCCACCGACCACGCCCAGCGCTTGGCGCGTCTGGAAGCCGAGAACGAAGAACTCCGGCGGCGCATGGATGTGCTGGCCGAGGACCTACATCCCTCCGGCCTGACGACCAGTCCGGCAACTAGCTCCACGCGCGCGGATCTGGGGCCGATGGCGTCCAAGGTCTACGGGAGCAAGGAAGGCCTGTCGATCGGTGGTTACGGCGAGGCGTTGTTCGAGGGCTTCGATTCGAATACCGACGCCGGAAACGACTCCGGCAAGTCCGACCAGATCGACATGCTGCGCGCGGTTCTGTACGTGGGCTACAAGTTCGACGAGCACTGGCTGTTCAACTCCGAGATCGAAATCGAGCACGCCGACGAGATTTTCGCCGAGTTCGCCTACATCGATTACTTGCACAGTCCGGCTTTCAACGCGCGCGCCGGTTTGGTGCTGACGCCCATGGGCTTTTTGAACGAGCAGCACGAACCGACCACGTTTTTCTCGGTCAAACGGCCGCAGATCGAGACCCTGATCGTGCCCTCGACCTGGCGCGAGCTGGGGGTGGGCATCCACGGCGGATCCGAGGACTTCACCTGGCGCGCGTACTTGCAGGACAGTCTGCGCGCTGGCGGATTCACAGCCTCCGGATTGCGCGGCGGCCGGCAGAAAGGCAGCCAAGCGTTGGCCGAAGACTTCGCATTGACCGGCAGGCTGGATTGGAACGGAGTGCAAGGGCTGACCGTGGGTGCGTCGGGTTATTTCGGCGACACGGGCCAAGGGCAGGGCGGGTTGGACGTGCCGCTGTCGATGTTCGACTTGCACGCGCAGTACGAGTGGCGCGGCTGGCGCCTGCGTGCGCTGGCGGTCAGCGCCGAGCTGGATGAAGTCGCGGAACTGAACACTTCGCTGGGCCTGGTGGGCG
>JAKFYL010000482.1 GCA_021730845.1 Planctomycetota bacterium
GCCTTGGCCAGCGCCTCCCAGCCCCCCGTCATCGACGGGGTAAGGAGCAGCGATGGACACCAAGCATTCAGTTCCAGTAACGAAGGATCCGGGCGGTGCTGAGCCCGGGTCGCCGGGCTCTGCACCGGTGCGCCTGGCAAGTTCAACAGATAGGAGGTGAAAATCCAAACCCGGGGCCCAGACGCAGGGAACCCGACACTGACGAGACAAGGGCATCGGCTCGGAGCACCGAGCGCTAGCGGAAGGCGGCGCAGCCGTCGGAAGCCACCCGCGAGGGGATGTCTGGTGGCGTCATAGGTGCGCGATCGCAGCGAACGCAAGTGAAGAGCCGTAAGGCGTCCATGTTGGGTGAGCCTGCCGGCAGAGGCGAAGCCCGATCTGCGTTGGGAGACATGGGCGTAGTGGCGACGAGGCGAGCGCGAAGTCTGTTGATACTGACCCAGGGAAATCTGCTGGGCCCCGCATAGGCGGTAGCCCGTAGAACGAAAGGACGAAGGACGATGACCCAGCAGAAGTCAGAGGATCGAGACAAGCCACAAAGCCGGCGAAAGCCGGTTGTAACGGAACGGGTCGAGTCCCGTCCGGGAGGTGAGGCGATCCCAGTCGACGAAAGACCTAAGCAACTTCTCTTGTTTGCCGGGACAGCCGACGCACACGGGAAACCGAGTGGACGCGGCGGAGCGGATCGCACCCAAAAGCGACCTGCGACGCAGGCGGCGCCCAAGCCGGCGTGCAAAGAGAACCCAGCAAAGGTCGCGACGATGATGGATGAGGTAGCGAAGCGCTTGGAAGAAGCGTTCGAAGATGTAGCCCGAAATCGGGGAGCCCCCGGCCCAGACGGCGAGAGCATTGAGCGGATGCGCAAGCACCTGTCGCAATGGCTACCGTCCTTGCGCAAAGCCCTACTAGAAGAAACCTACATGCCCGGAGACATCCGGCGCGTTTGGATTCCTAAAGCCGGTGGCGGAGAGCGCGGGCTCGGCATTCCTAACGTGATCGATCGAGTGGTCCAGGAGTCCGTACGGCTGGTGCTCGAACCACTGTACGAGCCCACCTTCCACCGATCGAGCCACAGATTCCGGCCTGGAAGGAGCTGTCATACGGCGATTGCCGAGGCTGTATCTCACATGGACGAAGGCTACGAGTGGGTGGTCGACCTTGACTTGGAGAAATTCTTCGATCGAGTGAACCACCAACGGCTGATGTCGAAACTCGCAGAGCGAGTACAAGACAATGCCGTGCTCGTGCTGATCGGTCGCATGCTGAAAGCCAAGGTCATTCTTCCGGATGGCGTGGTGGTGCAAAGTGAGGAAGGCGTCCCGCAAGGCGGTCCGCTGTCCCCCTTACTGAGCAACATCGTGCTCGACGAGCTCGATTGGGAACTCGACCGCCGTGGCCATCGCTTCGTCCGCTACGCGGACGACAGCAATATCTACGTGCGGAGCGAGCGTGCAGGGCAACGGGTGATGGCGAGCGTAACGCAGTTCATCTCCAGGCGGCTGCGCCTGAAGGTGAATGAGCAAAAGAGCGCCGTAGCCCATCCCGAAGACCGACACTTCCTTGGATTTCGCATACGGCATGAGCCGCTGGACGACTCCCTTCAAGTGCTCCTGTCCAAGCGCTCGCAAGAGCGCATGGACTCGAAGATCCGTGACTTGACGCCCCGAACCTTCGGCAACTCGCTCTCAGCGTGTATCCGCAGCCTCAATGCGTACTTGCGCGGGTGGATCGGCTTCTTCGAGATCTGCACGCACGAAGAGCAAACCTTCCAGAGATTGGACGCACACATCCGCCGCCGGCTGCGTGCGATCCAACTCCGGCACTGGAAACGCAGGCGGACGATCGCTCGTAAACTCATCCAGCTCGGCATCAGGAAACAGAAGGCGTGGGAGAGTGTCTACGCCGGACGCAAGTCCATTTGGGCACTCAGCCACACGAGCGCTATCGACCGAGCACTCCGGAATTCCTATTGGGATGCACGGGGGCTTTTCTCGATCGCGCGGCACTGGAAATCGATGCGGAGCGCACCCGTCGCCCCGGTCCAGCTCATGCTGGCTCTGGGATGAGCGAGGTCGAGTACCGGCCGACCAGCGGGGTCATAACCGCTGGCCCTGAAGAGCCGTATGTGAACGGCACAAGTACGGTTCCGTGGGAGGCGCCCGGAGCAATCCGGGCGCCTACCCGATAGGAGGGGGACGGGCCAATTGGGCCCGTCCCTACTCTACGTGCAGCCATCTGGCCGGGTTCTTGTGATTGGTGCACGCTGCATGAATGCAGAACCGGAAGTCTTCTGGGCAAGACATTGGGACGACTCGTACTGTGTACGAGTCCGGTGGATAACGTACGGTTTCTTTCGCACATTCTGAAAACAGTTGGTGGCCCCCGATCGGGCCGGGTAAACAAACGGTTGCTAAGGCCGAACCCGACACCGAAGGAGGACCACCATGCAGGATCAAGAGGATGCGTCCGCTGGCGAATCACGAGAGCCGCTGGACATGGCCCAATGTGGTGGGCAGCGTCCAGCGGCTCTCGTGATTCGCCGGCGGACGCATCCTCTTGATCAGATCTACATCGAGCTGGTGCTCACAGGCGGTGTCACGGGGAATCTGGCCCAGACCCGTGGATCAGGTCCGCCGTAAGTCCCTTTGTTGGCTGGCTTTCGGGTGACGAGGCGTCCTGCCTGGCCAGCAGTGCTCTAAGTTCCAATCCAAGGCGGGTTTGCGCCCGCAGGGATCCACTGGTCTGAGCCAGATTCGGTTAGGGGCAAACGACAAACTCGAGCCCGTTGGTGAGCCCCACGGTTTGCGCCGCGGCTGGGTCTCGGAACCAGACCTGGCTGCGCACCACGGCGCCGGGAACCAGCAATGGACCGCCGCTGGGCGAGCTCAGCATTTCAGCCAGGGAGTAGGTCAGCGAGCCAGCACAGGTGGATGCGCCAGCGGAGTTCTTGATTGCCAAGCGGTGCAGGGGAGCGAACACGCACAGCGTGCCTCCAAAGAAGGGCGCATTGTTTTGTCCGGTTGTTCCGTAGAACAACAGGCCGTTCACGCCTTGCTCCACGTTGTTTGCCGTGGCCAGGAAACTGGCCGGGTTGGCTAAGCTCGGGGCACCCGAGCTGGTCATGGTCGGAGAACAGGCCGACGAGCTGATGAGATTGGTGCAGTAGGTGATCGGAGCGCTGCATCCACCGGCTAGGTTGTAAGCCAGCGTGTCGATGTTGAAGTCGACGACGAAATCCACTTGCACTTCATCGAACAGGAGGTTCGTGAAGCCAAAGTAGTTGTTCGGTTGGAACTGGTTCGAGGTGTTGCTGAAGGAATCGACCAAGTTTCCGGCCAGGAGCACTCGAAACACGGAGGGTTGGCCCGACCCGACTTGGTGGTAGACAAAGCTCACGTCCGTGATCGGTTGGGCGAAGGCGATCTTGAGCGTGTTGGGAAAGCCCGAAAAGTCGTTGGTCAAGAATCCACCGACCAAATTGTTGGAGCTTCCCGTGGTGAAGTAGCGCGTGTGGGTGAACGTGAGCCCGGGGAATTGGGTCGTGATCGGCGTGAAATTGGGGAACAGATTGGCCCCGAAATCGGTCACAACCTGGGGCGACGCAAGCCCTGAAGTCGCAGCGATGATTTGGCCGGCGCTGGCGAGCGAACCGGCAGCTCGCCAGCGCCGGCCAAATCATCGCTGCGACTTCAGGGCTTGCGTCGCCC
>JAKFYL010000408.1 GCA_021730845.1 Planctomycetota bacterium
GCGCTGCCGACGGCATCGGTCGATGGATGAACGCCATGCTACGCCAGATAAGTGGGTCCAATGGTGAGTTCTTCTTTGCCAATCTCAAAGATGGCACCTACACAGTGGCGGCCTCCTTAAGGACGCCTGGCCAGGCATGGCAAAAATCGGTGCTCGTTGAATTGCTACCGGGTCAGAATGCTGCGGGTCTCCAACTTGTGTTCATGGATGGGGCCAGGATCGAAGGCGTGGTTGTTGATTCTGCTGGCGTGGTCGTCGAAGGAGCCATGCTAAACTTATTCAGAGATCGTAGTCCTTCGGAGAGGCTGTCCGTGACAAAATCGGACAACAAGGGTGAGTTTCGATTTCATGAAGTACCGCCTGGCTTTTACAAGATCGAAGTTCGAGGCGGAACGCGAGAAGGGCTTGCCGAGCCAAGCGCGGGTACGGTGGTTCATGGAATCGTTGCGGGGTCACGGGGACTGGTCATTGAGCTGCCGTTGGCGGCCACAATCCGCGGGTACGCTGCTGACGCTGAAGAGAATCCCCTACGGAACGCGGGCGTTGTGGCCGTGCTTGAAGGCAGTTTTATCTACGAAACTACGACCGACGCCATGGGGGCTTTCACATTGATTGTGCCCGCCGATCTTGCCGTAGACATCTTGGTTCTTCCTAGGACCCCGCACGAGAAGTTTCCCGGCCAGTTCCGAACCGTCGCGGATCCGGAACTGTACGGTTGGGCGCGACGGGTGTCTGCGGGCACCTCTGACGTCCTGGTCAAGAGTCAGTGGATTGCTAGGTAACCCCTGATGAATGAGCCATCGCGGCTCATCGCTCCAGTGCGCCTAGCCAGGTGTCCACGAGCCCGCTCGCCGCTTGCTGCCAGGTGAACAGCTCGGCGCGTGCGCGCGCGGATTCGATGCGCTCAGCAGGCATGCGACAGGCACGTGCCAGTGCGCGGGCGCAGTCCTTGGGATCGAGCGGATCGAATTTCTCGGCGTCTGGTCCCGCCACCTCGGACAGCACCGCGGAGCGCGCGTGGGCGACGGGCACGCCCGCGCGCTGCGCTTCCAGGATCGGTAGGCCAAAGCCCTCGCGCAGGGATGGCAGCACCAGCGCCCGCGCGCACGCATACAGCCGTGCAAGCTGCGCGTCGTCCAATTCGCCGAGAAACTGCACGCGTTCCTGGACGCCCAGGCTGCGGGCGCGCTGTTCGAGTTCGGCGCGCTGGTTGCCGCGCGCGGCGCCGGCGAGGTGAAGTGCCGGCAAGCTATCTTCCAAGGCCAATGCACGCAGCAGGAGTTCCAGGTTCTTGCGTGCCTCGATGTGAGCCACGCACACGATGGGGGACGCTGGCGATACGTCGCGCCTTTCCAGCTCCAAGTGATCGCAGCCGTGGGGTACGTCGATGATGCGTCCAGGGTCGATCTCGACAGCCTCGGCGAGTTCACGCCCCAGCGCCTGGCTCACGACGACGATGCGCCGGGCTTCGCGCGCGGCACTCGCCAGGGCCGTGCGCCCCAAAGCGCGGCGAGCCGTACCCGCGGACAGGGATTTGAGATCGTGCAAGAGCAGCACGCTGGGAACTGCCAGTCCCGTAGGCAGCGGCAGGTGCCCCGTGTGGACTAGATGAATGGGCTCGCCATCGCTCCGCGCCTGCTCCAAGTGCTGCGCGAGCTGCGCGCTTTCCCGGCTCGCCCGCGCGAGCCATCCGCGCCCGGGAATGGCAGCTTGGCAGCGCCGGCCAAAGCCGCGCAGGTCGACAGGGGCGCGCTGCGTGCCGTCGAGCCAAACAAGTTCTCCGCCGCGGTGCTCGAGGATCTGCGCCGCGCGCCAAAAGACCTCGCGAGCATGCCGCAGGACTCCGCCCATGGGCTGAGCCAGCGCGGCAGCGTTGACGAGGACACGCGGGAAAGTCACAGGATTTTCAGCCACAGAGCTTCGACGCGCTGGGCCGCGGTTTCCCACGAAAATTCGCCGGCGCGCGCGAGCAGCGCCGCGCGCGCGGCCGTGCGCTTCGCCAGGGCCCGCTCGATGCCGGAGGCAACCGCAGCCGGGTCGTCGGCCATGACGGCGACTCCAGCGGGACCCGCCAGTTCGGCCTGAGCCGAGTCCAAGGGCACGAGCGGCTGGGTGCCTGAGGCCATGGCTTGGAGCACGGGAAAGGAAAAGCCCTCGGAGCGCGAAAGCACCGCAACCACGGAAGCCAGACGCAGCAGCCCTGGCAGATCCTCGTCAGCCACGACCCCCGGCGTCGAGACTGCGCTAGCTAGTCCCAACTTGGAAGCCAGCCCCAGATCGCGGCGCAGATCCAAGGTGTGTTCGCCCGTTGCGACGACTTGCACGCGCGGCCCGCCGCGGCGCCTGAATTCAGCTACGCCGTGCAACAACCGGTCGAGGCCTTTCTTCGCGCGCACGGCACCCGGCGCCACGATCAACGCGTCTTGCCCCAATCGATACTTGCCTAGCAGCGGTTCATCGAACGCATCCAAAGCGGGCTGGGCTTGAAACGGCGCGCCGACTCCCCAGGGGATCACGCGCACGTTGCGCGTGCTCGCGAGCCACTGCGAGCCCAAATCGCGCGCGACGAATTCACTGGCGCACACCACGCGGCTGGCGCGAGCCAGGCCGATCCTTGCCCAAAGCCTGTGGCGCAGGTCGGCATTTTCTTTGACACCGTGGCGCCAGGGCAACTCGTGGACGGTCTGCACACGCTTTCCCGCGCCGGCCAAGGCGAAGGCGGAAACGAAGGAGTGCACCCCCACTAGCCCGGCGTTGCGCTCGATGGCCGGCAAATCTTTCTGGCGCCAGGCGCGCAGGTTACGACCCGCTTCGGGCAGCAGGCGCACCACGTGCAGGCCGCCGCGCCGTTCCAGGGCCTCCACCAGGTGCTGCACCAGGTGCGCCACGCCGCGCGAATGGGGCCTGACGAGCGGCGACACGTCGAAGCCGATCTTGGGCGGCGTGTGCATGGCTAGGCAGCATGTCGTGCCAAGGAGTTATCATCCAGTGCGTGCTCGACGAGGCGCCCCCGATTTCCGCAGCCAGTGCTGCGCACCGGCCCCAAGGGGCACAGCGGCGCTTGCGCATTGGCTTGTTGATCGACCGATTCGAGCCCCAGCGCGGAGGGGCCGAAGGAGCCCTGCAGCAGCTTGCCCAGCACGTGGCGCAGCGCGGTCACACTCCCGTGGTGCTTTCCAAGAGCTGCACTGCGGTTGGGCCCTTGGAATTCCACCGCGTGCGCGGCACGGGAATCACGCGTGCGACGCGCGAGCGACGACTGGCGGAGGACCTCGTTCGCGCCGCCAAGGACCAGGGCTGTCACGTGACAGTCGGAGTTCGGCACCTCGAGCAAGTGGACTTGTACTGGCCCCACGATGGCGCCTATGCAGCAAGCCTGTCCAGCAAGTACCTGCGCCAAGGTCGACCGCTCAGTCTGTCCGACGTGGGCGGTCACCATCGCGTGTTCCTTGAGTTGGAGCGCAAGCTGCTCGCCGAAGGCGGCGCTCGCAAAGTGGTCTGCGTGTCGGAACTGGTGGAGCGCGAGCTGGGCCAGTTATACCCGGCTTGCCGCGATCGATTGCTGCGCTGCGACAACGGCGTGGACTTGGACCACTTCCACCCGCGCCACCGCGCGCAATTGGGGCAAGAATTTCGCGCACACCTGGGCCTGCCCCAAGACTTGCCTTTGGTGGTGTTCGTCGGCGGCGATCCGCTGCGCA
>JAKFYL010000033.1 GCA_021730845.1 Planctomycetota bacterium
CAACTATCCGCCTGCGCGCATCGAGTCGCTGGGAGAAGGAATTCACGGCGCGTTCTTGTTGCGCGCTCGAGGAACCGCCATCGCCAAGCCGACGATCGACAGGAAGTACGCGGCGCACGGAATGCGGCTGGACTTGGCGGGGGCCATGCAATCACTGGCGGCGTTTCCGATCGTCCTAGCCAAGCCATCGAATCGTCCACCTAGAACATGGACCTGCTCGCTGCTGTCCCCGAGTCTGCCGCGCAGCGCCCCCTTGCCGTTGCTCCGCGAGGCGACAGCACCGCCCGTTGGCGATACGAATCGTATGCGGCCATACGAGCCAGCTAGACGAATTCGCCAGTTGCATTTGCCGCAGGCGCATACGCATTCGAGCGTAAGGATCTGCGTTTGCAGCGCCTAGCGCGGCGACTGCAAATTTCTGCCTCGTCCGAATTTCCCCACGCTTCTATTTCGTCGAATACGATGAAGTCGACATCTACTCGGGGAGAAGCCCATGAAAGTGCTGCACGTAACCCGCACTCTCGCGCAAGAGATGCTCGGTCCCATGGTTCTGTCGCGCGTCGTGAAGAACGCCGGTCACGAGATGCGCGCCATCTGCTTACCGGATCCGCGCTGGCTGAAGAAGATCCGTGAATACGCGCCCGATGTGATCACGTACTCCGTGATGACGGGCACGCACCGACAGATCCTGGCTGTCAACCGCTTCCTAAAGGCGCGCTTTTCGTTCTTCTCGATCTTGGGCGGGCCACACCCCACATTCGTTCCGGAGATCGTCAAGGAGCCGGGCGTCGACGCCGTTTGTGTGGGAGAAGGCGAAGGCGCGCTGCTCGACCTGCTCGAGGCCCGCGCGTGCGGCGCGGATTGGCGGGAGATCGCCAATCTCGCCTGGTGCGACGATGCCGGAGATATTCACAAGAACCCGCCGCGCCCGCTCGTACGCGATTTGGATTCCCTGGGTTTGCCCGACAGTGCGTTGATCTACGACGCGCAACCCCTGTATCGCAACAACCCGCGCAAGGTCATCGTGACGCAGCGCGGCTGCCCGATGAACTGCTCTTTCTGCTTCCACCACGCCTGGCGCGGCAAGGTGTACAACGCGCGCGTTTCTTCCTACGTACGCAAACGCTCGGTTGACAGCGTGATTGCCGAGGCGCAGGACATCCGTTCTCGCTGGCCGCTCTCTTTCGTCCACTTCGTCGACGACATTTTCAACATCGACTCACAGTGGCTGCAGGAGTTTTGCACTCGCTGGCCGCGCGAAGTGGGCTTGCCCTTTGACGCGATCTTGATGGCGAACATGACGCGCGAGGAGCACATTCGGCAGCTTTCGGAAGCGGGCTGCGTCTATGCCCGCATCGCCTTCGAGGCAGCCAACGACCACATCCGCAACGACATCTTTCGCAAGAACACCACGCGCAAACAGCTCATCGACGCGTCGGGTTGGATCAAGCGCTACGGCATACGCTTGGGGAGCTTGAACATGCTCGGCGCCCCCGGAGGAACCCTGGATGACGAGTTCGAAACGATCCAGCTCAATGCCGAGTGCCAAGTAGACCACCCGCTGTGCTCGATCGTTCAGCCATACCCTCAATACGACTTGAACGACATCACCAAGGGCATGGGCTACGCCGTGGACCACTACGACGAGCTACCGTCCCAGTTCAACCGCCGCACGTCGATCGAGGTGCCCAACCGCCGCGCCATCGAAAATCTCCACAAGTGGTTCCCGGTGTTGGTGCGTCACCCGAAACTGGTCCCGCTGGCGCGCCGCACCTTGAACTCCCGCGTAGCGACGGCTCCGTTGCTGGCCATGTATGCGCTCTGGTCCGAATGGCTCGTTACCGAGCAAAACGGCCTCTACTTGCGCGCCCAGGGAAAGCGCGGGCCGCGCACCTGGGGGCCGGTAGACTTCACCACCCGTGTCGCGACCAAGTCGTTCCTACGCCTTGTCGGCACTGTCGGAGGGCGGGTTGTCGAACGGCTAAGTACGCGCATGCAGATGGACGACGAGCGCGTTCTTGCTCACGCCGACTGAGGTCAAGAGTCGGCTTGGAGCAGAGGACATGGCGCCCGCGCCGTGATCG
This sequence comes from Planctomycetota bacterium, assembly GCA_021730845.1. Lineage (GTDB taxonomy): Bacteria > Planctomycetota > UBA1135 > UBA1135 > JAKFYL01. The sequence goes on from JAKFYL010000033.1 coordinate 2,085, forward strand.
ACCGCGTACCGGGCTGAAAAAAAAACGAAGCCGGCCTGCGAGCTCGCGCGGCCATTGCGTGGGTCGTCACTGTGGCGACTCACGCCACTGCCAGGCAGTGCGTCTTCATTGATTCAGCAATTCCCATTGCCACCAAACATGCAACGCCTTCTATCGTTAGTCTTGGTTTCTAGCTTCGCACCTCTAGCCGCCGCGCAGATCACCTTCCCCGTTGGCCAAACCTATGGTTATTCGGCGAACGCCTACGCGGACACGAGCCTCAGCCAGGCCACCACCGACTCCGCCTATCAATTTTTCAGCGTTCCGTCTGGCGCGACATCCTTGTCGTTCAGCGACTCGGTTTCCGCAACCAATTTTGGTTCCGCCTCCCTCAACCCGTTCGATCCCCCGTGCCACGGCCGGTTCAACGCCTCGGTGGTCGACCCCGGGGCGGGCTTGCCTGGAACGCACTACCTTCAAATGACCGCCACCAGCAGCTCTATCCAAGTCTCGGTGGATAGCGAGACACGCCACCAGGCCGAGATCAATACAAATTGCTGTGATGGGCCGCTCTCCGTGTGGTCAGACGAAGGCGGCCCGAACGTTGGAGCTTCGTTTGTCGTACCGTTCGACATTTCCGCGCCAGTCACCATGACGGTCCAAAACGTCGACGTCAGCAGCTCGACGTCGTTCACCGAGTCAGGCCCTGGCCATCACACATGGAGCCAAACCGGCTCCGTGCGCGCAGATCTGTATCGCTTTCAAGGCGGAGCGTGGGCCCTGTTCAGATCGTTGACGGATGTACAGTTCCAGGGTGCCTTCGACTACAAGCTGGATGTCACCGGACAGTACGCCCTGGCCGTCAAGTACACTCAAGCCGATGGCATGGACTCGTTCCTTGATTCGTGCCCCGGTGCATACTTTGCGACGCGCAATTTCAACCAATCCGCGGTCGTCCACCTGACTTTCCAGTAGCCGTCCCTGCGGCGGAGATCGCGCAGGCCGGGGACGGCTCGACTTACCTCCCAGCCCCGGCCTGCCGACTTCCATGACTGGCGCATGGGGCACTCGCGATCACTGGGCGCAACCAAGGCAAGTTCTTCCGGTGACTCAGAAAACCCAAGCCAAACGCCCCCTCCGGGAGGCAGAATCAACGAAACGACCGGCGGCGTCTCGGCGACCCGAGGCGCCGCCGTCCCATGGTGCCTCCTCCCTCCAACGACATCTCGATCGCCGCAGGCGCGCTAGCAGGCGAGCCCAGGGCGACTGAGCAATTCCTAGAGCTCGCGGCGGCCGTGCCGAGCATGGTTCGAGCCAAGCACGCACGCATGGGCGGCAAGCTGCACCATTCCGATTTGGAGGACATCGCCCAGGAAACTTTGGTTGCGGCCTGGCGCAAACTGGGCAACTACAGGGGAGAATCATCCCTGTACACCTGGTTGTACCAGTTTGCAGTCTTGGAACTCCTCAAAGCCATGCAGCGCAAGAGCCGCTCTCGACTGAGGTCGGACCCGGTCGACCCCGCGGAGCGCAGCTCCGTGGAGGATCAGATCGCAGCGCTTTCCGACGCGGAGCTCCTCAACGAATCCCTGGCAACACTCAGCGAGGAATCGGCCGCGATCTTGCGCG
>JAKFYL010000286.1 GCA_021730845.1 Planctomycetota bacterium
CTCCGTACCAACGTACCGCCAGCTTCAAGCCTGGCTCCGTACCGCCAGCTTCAAGCCTGGCTCCGTACCGCCAGCTTCAAGCCTGGCTCCGTACCAACGTACCAACGCCCGCGGCTAGGCTTGCGAGCGACTGCTCGCCCAGGCAGCTTGGGCGAGGGAGAACCTAGTTGGACTGCGTATTCTGCCGCATCGTTTCGGGGGAGTTGCCTTGCCGCAAGGTGCTGGAGACGGACCATGTGCTGGCGTTTTACGACCACAAGCCACAAGCGCCGGTGCACGTGCTGGTCATTCCCAAGCGGCACGTGGCTTCGATTCTGGAACTGGACGACCCGGGCCTGGCCGGTGCTTTGCTGGCGAGCGTGCGTCAGTCGGCTGTGGAGCTCGGGTTGGAGCGCGGCTTTCGCGTGATTTCCAACGTTCGCGCGCACGGCGGCCAGGAAGTCGACCACCTGCACCTGCACTTGGTGGGGGGGACGCGCCTGGGCCGCATGTTGCCGCGCTGGTTCTAGGTCGGATCGCCCAATCCGGCGCCAGCTTCCCTTGGACCTGAAGCAATGGGCCTAATGCAACCCGGCGCGCTGGCCCTGGGGCCGACTGCAATTCCATAGCGGAGTCGACCAGGCATCTTGCCAAGGGGCTTGATTCGAGCACGCGATTTGCCATGTAAGGGAGTGGCCCAACCAGGGTCGAACTCCAAGTTCCCAGCGAGAGCACCATGGACAAGTTCGTCATCGAAGGAGGTCGCGCGCTCAAAGGTCAGGTGCGCTGCGCGGGTTCCAAGAATTCCGTGCTGCCGATTCTGGCCGCCTCATTGCTCACGGATGAGCCCCTGAGCGTGCCCAACGCGCCGCAATTGGCCGACGTCGAAGCCATGCTGGACTTGCTGCGCGATTTGGGCGCCAGCGCCGTGCGCGACTCGAGCGGTGGCGTCACCGCCCATTGCGCTTCATTGCCCAATTCGCGTGCGAGCTGGAACCAGGTGCGGCGCATGCGCGGTTCGGTCGCCGTACTTGGGCCGTTGCTCGCGCGCACGGGCCTGGCCGTCGTCAGCCAGCCCGGGGGGTGCGTCATCGGCGTGCGGCCCATCGACCTGCACCTCAAGGGCATGCGCGCACTGGGCGCCAGCGTGCGCTCCGAGCACGGTTACATCGTGGCCGAGGCTCCCAAGGGAGGCCTCGTAGGTGCGTCGATCTATCTAGGAGGCAGCGCAGGTTCCAGTGTGCTGGGCACGGGCAACGTGATCATGGCCGCCACGCTCGCGCGCGGCACGACGGTGATCCACGGAGCCGCTTGCGAACCGGAAGTGGTCGACCTGTGCGAGTGCTTGATTGCCATGGGAGCCAAGATCCGGGGCCACGGGTCGCCCAAGATCGAGATCACCGGCGTCGAGCGCTTGCATGGAACCACGTTCCGCGTCATCCCCGATCGCATCGAAGCGGGTACCTACTTGCTCGCCGGCGCCATGACCGGAGGCGCTGTGCGCGTGCAGGGCTGCCAGCCCGATCACTTGGCGGTGGTCTTGGAGCGCATGCTAGAAGCCGGATTCGAACATCGCGTCGGACCCGACTGGATCGAAACCCTGCCCGCCAAGCGCGATCGATCGGGCGCTTTCCAAGTGCGCCCGACCGAGGTAACCACTCTGACTTATCCTGGATTTCCCACGGACCTGCAGGCGCAGTGGATGGCCGCCATGACGCAAGCGCAGGGCATGAGTCTGATCACCGAGACGATCTACCCCGATCGCTACATGCACGTCGCCGAACTCATGCGGCTAGGCGCCAACATTCGACGCCAAGGCACGTCCAGCATCGTGATGGGGCCGGGGGTTCTCTCCGGCGCCCAAGTGATGGCCAGCGACCTGCGCGCCTCCGCGGCTTTGGTGCTGGCGGGGCTGGTCGCTCACGGCACCACCGAAGTGCACCGCGTGTATCACATCGACCGCGGCTACGAAAACATCGAGGCGCGTCTGGAAGCGCTGGGAGCCGTGATTCGCCGTACGGACGATCCTCAAGACAATCCCGCCGAGCAGCAGTTGTTGCCTGCGGCGCCCGACCGGGCCACGCTCACTCCGCCAGCATCCAAGCCGCGCGCAGCGCGCGCCGACGATTCCACGTTGCGCCCCGCCGCGCTGGCCCGAGGGCGCGCCGTTACCCGGGTTCGCACACCTAGGGCTCGCTAGGGCTCGGGGGCGCAGCCCCTATTGCTCGCTCGGCCTCAGGCAAGGCCAGGGGCTATGCTAGGCCCCCGCCGATTCGATTCGGCTGTTTTCTCAGCCCTACCCTTTCACGCGATGTTCGATTCACTCTCCCAGCGCCTGTCGCAAGCCTTTTCCAAGTTGCGCGGTCCGGCGCTGCTTACGCCCGAAGGCATCGACGAAGGACTGCGCGAGGTGCGCACGGCGTTGCTGGAAGCCGATGTGCACTTCCAAGTCGCGCGCGACTTCACCGACAAGGTGCGCGGCCGCGTGCTTGGAGAGCAGCGCCTGCCGGGCGTCGAGCCGGCGCAGCAATTCGTCCACGCTTGCCACCTGGAGCTCGTGGAACTCCTCGGCGGACAAGGCGCGCGGCTGGAATTCTCCAAGACACCGCCGACAGTGGTGCTGATGGCCGGCTTGCAAGGAGCCGGCAAGACCACGACCTGCGCCAAGCTCGCCAAGCGCCTCAAGGAACAAAACAAGCTCAGGCCGCTGCTCGTGGCTTGCGACGTCAAGCGGCCGGCGGCCGTCGAGCAGCTGCGCGTGCTTGGCGAGCGCATCGGCGTGAGTGTATTCCACGCCAGCGGACTGGCTGCGCCCCAGGTCGCGCAAGCGGGCTGCTTGGAAGCCAGGCGCCTAGGCTGCGACGTGGTGTTGCTGGACACGGCCGGCCGCCTGCACGTCGACGAGGAAATGATGCAAGAGGTGGCCGAGGTCGCACGGCTGACCTCGCCCCACGCGCAGTTGCTCGTGGTCGATGCCATGACCGGACAGGACGCCGTGCGCTCGGCCAAGGCGTTCCACGAGCGCTTGACGCTCACCGGTGTGATCTTGACCAAACTCGACGGCGATGCGCGCGGCGGATCGGCACTTTCCATCCGCGCCGTGGTCGGTCGGCCCATCTTGTTTGCCGGCGTGGGGGAAAAGCTCGATGAACTCGACGAGTTCCACCCCGAGCGCATGGCCGGTCGCATCTTGGGCATGGGCGACGTGGTCGGCCTGGTCGAAAAGGCGCACAAGGAGATCAGTGAGGGCGAGGCCCAGGCGTCGTTCGAGAAAATGGTCCTGGGCGATTTCACGCTCGAGGACATGCTGGCCCAATTGCGCATGGTGCAGCGCCTTGGGCCGCTCAAGAAAGTCCTCGGCATGATGCCAGGCATGAGCGGCCTGGCGAACATGGATCTGGCCGATGACGGCCGGGTGAAGCGCATGGAAGCGCTGTTCACTTCGATGACGCGCCAAGAGCGGCTGCGTCCGGATCTGATCGACATGCCGCGCCGCAGGCGCATCGCCAAAGGGGCGGGGCAAACTCCCGAAGCGGTCGGAGAATTGCTCAAGGGTTACAAAGGCATGAAGCAGATGATGAAAGAGATGAACCGCATGGGCCTGGGCGCAAAGCTCGGCGCCAAAGCCAAAGCGGAATCCTTGCGCGCCATGTCGCCTACCGGAGAACTCGCGACGCAACCGGGCAAGGGACTGTTGCGCACCGGCC
>JAKFYL010000306.1 GCA_021730845.1 Planctomycetota bacterium
ATAGCACTCGGCCGTGTCGATCACGTTCACGCCCGAGTCGAGTGCTGTTCCCAGGAGTTGGGAAACGGTGTCTTGATCCGTTTGCTCGTACCCAATCTCGGCGCTGCCGAATCCAAGCACGCTGACCTCCAAGCCGGTCTTGCCGAATCGCCGGCGTTCGATCGACGCTGTCGCCTTGGCCGCGTCTTGCCGCATACGAGGCGCAGCGCTTGGAATGCATGCCCACGCTGCGCTGGTGGAAAGTGCTTGAAGGAATCGTCTACGCGAAGTCATGGATTCTCCTCCTTTGGGGCTTGGCCGAGCTCAGTCTAGTCCGCAACGAAGCGCAAGTCCCATGACTTTCACCCGGCCCTACACTGTGCGGGCGACCCACCGCAGCGTCAGGAATCCCGGGCGCACTCTGCGCCCGTATGCCTTGTTCTTCGTCCTTACACCGAAACTCGCCTTGCCAAGCCTCGTGACCACGGCGCGGTCTTGCGGCGCGGTCTTGGGGCGCGCTCCAAGGCGCGGCCATGCGCGTCTTGCCCGTGCCAGCCGAGGGTACTGAGCCTGCGCCGGCGGTTCCTTACGTCCGTGATCGCGTGCGCGGCAGACGCCGACCGTCAAGCTCTCGGTTTGGGCGGGGGCAGGGCGCGGGCCTTTTCGTCGGAGCGGAACGCCGCCGCATTGTGCGCGCCGTCGCAGAAGGGTCTGTTGGCCGAATGGCCGCAGCGGCACAAGGAAATCGTCGTGCGTCCAGCGAGGTCGAACTTGGCGCCGGCTGCATCGACGACGTCGAAAGCTCCGGTGATTCGCAGCGGACCGTTGGTCGTAACTTGAATGTTCGTGTTGCTCATGGACTTCTCCTTCGGGATGGATCGACTATTTCAGACCTGCCAAGCGCTCTGTTTCGGCGATCAAAGCGCTGCGGATTCCGGGTTCGGTCATCGAGTGGCCAGCGTCGGGCACGACCAGGAACTTGGCCTCGGGCCAGGCTTGGTGCAAGTCCCAGGCCGAACGCATGGGACAGACCATGTCGTAACGGCCTTGCACGATCGTGGCTGGGATGCGACGAATGCGGGCTACGCCGCGCAGCAACTGATCGTCTCGATCGAGGAAGCCCTTGTTCACGAAGTAGTGCGCTTCGATGCGCGCGAAAGCATCCGCGAAGCGACCGCCCGAGAATTTCTTCACCAATGTGGGGTCGGTGAATAGCTTGCTCGTGGAGGCCTCCCACACGGACCAAGCGCGCGCCGCCTGCATGCGAACGCGGCGGTCGCGGCTCGTCAAGCGCTTGTAGTAGGCCCGCATCATGTCGCCGCGCTCGCGCGCTGGAATGGCTTCCAGGTAGGTCTCCCAGGCGTCGGGGAACACATGACTGGCACCTTCTTGGTAGAACCACTCGAGTTCGCTCTTGCGCAGCAAGAAGATTCCGCGCAACACGAGCGCGCGGCACGGCTTGGGGTGCGATTGCGCGTAGGCCAGCGCGAGAGTGCTGCCCCAGCTTCCACCGAAGACCATCCAGCGCTCGATCCCGAGTTTGGCGCGCAGATGTTCGATATCCGCCACCAGGTCCCAGGTCGTGTTCTCGCGCAGCTCGGCATGGGGCGTGCTCTTGCCACAGCCGCGCTGGTCGAAGAGCACGACGCGGAACTTTTTGGGGTCGAAGTAGCGCCGGTAAACGGGGTCGATCCCTCCGCCCGGACCGCCGTGCAAGAAGACCAATGGCGTTCCACGCGGGTTGCCGCACTCTTCGTAGTGCAAAGTGTGCAGCTTGGACACGCGCAGTGTGCCGCTGGAGTAGGGTTTGATTTTCGGGAAGAGCTCGCGCAAGGGAGCGGAGGAGGTCTTGGTCTTGCGTACCATAGTGACCGACCCTAACGCACGAGCCGGCCAAGCCCAAGTGCGCTCTTTGTAGGAATGCCGGCTGGCGGCCGCCGCGCGAACACCGCAGTCCCCGGGAATTCTAGCTCCTTTCAGCCGCCAATTGTTCCTGCAGCTAGCGTAGGCTTGTGGCCATGCGTGCACTCGCCCTTCTCGTAAGCCTTGCTTTTCTCGCGGCCTGCCGCTCCGGCTCTGGCACGGCTCGTGACGCTGCGCCGGTTTCGCCGCGCAACCTGTTCAACGGTCGTGATTTGACCGGCTGGCATGAAGACGTGCCTTCCCGGGACAGCGATTCGAACGTTTCGGCGGCCTTCGTGGTGCGGGATGGAAAGCTCTTGAGCCTGGGCAACCCCCAAGGACACCTCATCACCGACGCTGCGTATCGCGATTACCGGTTGGTAGTCGAGTACCGCTGGGCCGGCGAGGCGGGCAACTGTGGAGTCTTGGTGCACGCATCCCAGCCGCGCCGCTTGTACGGCATGTTTCCGCAATCGGTCGAGTGCCAAATGCATGCCGGCAACGCGGGCGACTTTTGGTGCATCGGCGAGGATATTGTCGTGCCCGACATGGAGACCCGGCGCGGACCCCAGCAGCAGTGGGGTACCGACGGCGACAAGTTGCGCCGCATTCGAAACCTCACGGACGACTCGGAGCACCCACCCGGCGAATGGAACCAGATGGTGATCGAATGCCGCGGACGGTCGATCGACGTGTGGGTCAATGGCGATCTCGTCAACCGTGGCACAGACTGCACGGCCGACAGCGGGCAGATCGCCTTGCAGGCCGAGGGCGTCGAGGTCGAGTTCCGCAGGCTCGAATTGAGCCCGCTAGCTGGAACCTGATCGCGCTCCCAATCCGGACCGCACCGCTCCTGAGGTGCTTCAAGGCAAAGACCGCGAACAGCGATCCGCCGTTCCTGCCCGGAGTCGGGGCACAGGGCGCGGCATTCAAAGATCCAGTGAGTACACTGAATCCGTTGCCGGCGTACGGTTCTATAGTCCCAGACATCTCCCTCGCTAAGCCCCCCAATGACCGCACACATCGCATTGTCGTTTCTCTCGCTCGCTTGCCTCGTGCAGGCTCCTCTTCAGCAGAGTGCGCCCGTCGCGGTCGCGGATAATCCGCCGCACAGCGCGTTGCGCCCCGCGGAACGCCTGGGCGAGGATTGGTGGAAGGAGCGTTTCGAGAAATCTCAAAAGCGGGTTGCCGAGGGCAACAGTGCGCTGCTCTTTGTCGGCGACTCGATCACCCAGGGCTGGGAGAACGAGGGCAAGGCCGCCTGGGCCAAGCATTTTGCGCCCTACGGGCCGATCAACCTAGGATTCAGTGGCGACCGCACGCAGCACGTGCTCTGGCGGCTCGAGCGCTACGATTTTTCCGCACTGAATGCCGGTGTCGAGGGCAAGTTGCAGGCGAAGTGCGTGGTGGTGATGATCGGCACCAACAATTCCAACGGCGCGGACAATACTCCCGAGGAAATCGCGGACGGGGTGAAGGCGGTCGTGCGGTCCTTGCGAGTGAAAATACCCCAAGCCAAGGTGCTCTTGCTGGCGATCTTCCCGCGCGGGGAGCAGCCGGGGCCCCAACGAGAGAAGAACGCCAAGGCGAGTGGACTTTTCGCCCAGTGCGCGGACGGCAAGCAGGTCGTCTATCTGGACATCGGGCCGAAGTACCTGGCCGATGGGGGAGTCCTGCCCAGGATTCGATGCCGGATTTCCTGCACCTTTCACCGGCGGGCTACGAGATTTGGGCCAGATCGATCGAAGCGAGCGTCAAAGAACTCGTCGGCGGCCCGTAGTTTCATCGGCTACTTCACT
>JAKFYL010000406.1 GCA_021730845.1 Planctomycetota bacterium
GAACAGAGGGCGGCATGATAGCGCGAACCTAGTGCGAAGTGAAGCGCACTGGGAGTAACGTTCGGTTGCCCGCCTCTGGGCGTGTCGCGGCGAAACTTTCGGGGGAAATGAACGAACCTATAGGACACCTGCAAGCTCGCGCTTGCGGCTCAAGAATGGCACGCGCCGAGACCTCGCCTAAGGCAACGGCCCTGATTGAGTACGCAGATGATCGCAAGCAACTGGCAAGTGCACGCGCTAGCGAGGCGCGGGCCGCTGGTTCATTGGTGCTTTTCGACCACGTAATACTGGTCTGCGCCTGAATCCCCGGATGCGGAGCCAACCGACAAGTAGTACTTGCCTCCTTGGAAGGGCACGAAGCTTACCGTGCACACCGGCAATCCGTCCGCGCTGCCCTCCGTTCCAACACTGACGATTCCGGTCGAGGAACCAGTCACGAATGCTCCGTTGGAATCCAGGATGTTGAGGATCGGCTCCAAGTCAGAGCCGAAATCGGACACTTCGAAGAAGCCATCGCTTTGGGCTCCATCGTTGCCGGCATAGACCCGGAAGGACACCAAGCGACTGCTCTTGGCGGTGAAAGAGAAAATGTCCACGTCGTTCGGCGTGCCGATGACACCCGCCGCACGGCCTTGGTCATTGAACTTGTCGGCCGTACCGATCGTGTTGTTGACCTCGGTTTCGTAATTCGCGTTGCGGTCGATCGTCACTCGCAAGCGATAGTCGGTCGCTACCGGCGTTCCGTCGGCCTGCACGCGAATGAAGAAGTTGCCGGTCTCCTGCAATATTGTCGTGAGGATCTCCAAGTTCCCGTCCCCGCCCGTGTCGAGCAGCGTGGTTCCGTTGACCGCGACGATTTCCACGTCGACATCATCCGTGACCCCTGTCAACGAGGAATTGTCCTCGTCCCAGACCTGAACGCGGATCATGTCACCTGCTTTGCCGGAAAAGCGCAGGAAGTCGACATCCGTGGGCGTAGAGATGGAGCCGGCGACAATCGCTCCCTTGGCGATGGGATCGGCCGTGGCCGACGTATCGTTGGGTTCGGACTCTAGTCCACCGCCGCTAGCGGACAGAAACTTGGAGTCGAAGCGCAGCAAGTACTCAGCGTCTCCTTCGAGCGAAGCGTCGGTGATGCTCAGGAAGTACGTGCCCGGAGGCAGGAGGTGCGAAATCGCCGGGTCGAAGAAAAAGGCGTCCTCAGAGTCAGTGATTTGCGTGGTGCCATCCGCTGCCAGCAGCCTCAACCTCAAGTCCGTGTAGGAAGTGTCGCCGTCGCTCACCCCGTTGCGGTAACAGAAGATCTCGAAATCGACCAAGGCGGGACCGGCCGGGGAAGCGGAACCGGAAGACAATATGAACGAATACACGTCGGCCTCCCCGTCCACGTGCCACCCGTGCACGATTCCCGGGTTGATGGCCTGGGCAGTTGCAGGAGTATCGTTGACGCCGGTGGCGCCTTTGGCTTCGAGCTCGAGCTGGGCCTTGGGCGCGGAGACCTTGCTGACAGTGAACGCGTACAAGCCGCCCACGCTGGCCGCGTCGTCGCATTCCAGGCGCAAGAAATAGGTCCCCGTCGCCGGCACGCGCCACATGGGCACATCCAGGTCGTGTTTGCCCCAGGCCCAGGGTTCGACAGTGGCCACGCTGCCCGAGAAATCATGCTGCAACAGCGCATCGAGCCCGTTCGTGTCAATGAGGGACAGTCTTGGGATCGTCGCGCCGCCCACCCAGTTCACCTGCGAAAGCCGCGAGCCGAGCAATTCGATTTGCACGTATGTGCCAGCTTTGAGCGCTACGGACCAGTAGTCCACATCGCCGAGAGTCGACAGTGTTCCGACAGTGTCTCGATTCAGCGTCGTGCCTTGTGCCTGATTGGCCGTTTCATTGGGCAGGTTCTGGTTTTCGATCAGCGCCTTGGGCGTGCCGCCTCCTCCGCCGCCGCCGCCTCCTCCGCAAGCCCCCAGCGTCATCAAGCATCCAAGGGATCCGTAAAGTAGGGAACGATGGAATGCGGGGGAGAAATGCGAAGCAGACTTCATGTTTGAACCTCGAGAAAGAGTGGACCAACGAGCATTGCAACAACTACATGCCGAGCGGGCAAGTGGCTACGGCCTTGCCACCGGACGCTTGGGGGATCCTCCAAGTTCGCTGTCGAGCCGCCGGGTGGAGAGGGGGAACCAGCTTACAGTGGAAACGCGCCGTCGCCTTTTTGGGCGTGCCCCAGGCGTTGAGCGACCTCGATGAACGCGTTGTACTGAAGGCGCAGGTGCCTGGGAACTTCGGCGTATACGTCCTCTACGAGCGTGCGCAGAGCCATGGGAGGCGCCGCTTCCTGGCGGTGGATCTCGGCGTCGATTTCGTCGAATAGGCGTGCTTCCAAGGCCGCGCGCTCCCCCGTCTTGAGGGCGCCGCTGCGTTCCAATTGGGAGGCAAACCGTTCGATAGGGTCCTTCCTAGCCCACGCGTCCACCTCGTCCTGGCTGCGGTACTTGCTGGGATCGTCCGAGGAGGAATGGCCAAGCATGCGATAGCTCTTGAGCACGACCAGCGTCGGGCCTTTGCCCGCCCGCGCCGCATCGATGGCCGCGCGCGTCGCGCCGTAACAGGCCACGGCATCGTTGCCGTCGACGTCGACGCCGGACATGCCGTAGGCGCTGGCCTTGGCCGCGAAGGACTTGGCCGCGGTCTGCGCCGCCGACGGCACGGAAATCGCCCAACCATTGTCGATGCACACGAACACGCAGGGCGCGCGCCATAGACCGGCGAAATTCAGCCCCGAATGGAAACCGTTCGAACTGGTAGCGCCGTCACCGAAGTAGATCGCGTGCACTTCCTTGGATCCGCGCTGCTTGGCGGCCCATGCCGCCCCCACTCCCTGCGGGATCTGCGTGCCGATGACCGAGGACCAAGACGGGTAGTGGCTGGCCTTGTGCTGGAAGTGATTGCACATTTGCCGCCCCTTGGCCGTGTCGTTCGAATTGCAATACATCTGCGCGATGTACTCGGCCAGCGGCAAGCCGCGCAACAACGCCGCACCGCCCTCGCGCAGACCAGACCACAACCAGTCCTGTGGTTCCAGGGCGGCGGCGGAAGCACAGATGGCGGCCTCGAGCCCGCGCGCCGTGCCCACGAATCCAACCCGCCCGGCGCGCTGCAACTTGAGCATGCGCTCATCCAAGCAACGCAGGCGCAGCATGTGCACGAACAGCTCGCGCTGCTGCTGGGGAGCGAGCGCCGGCGCAATCGCGCCTGAAACCGCCGGCCGGGAAGTTTCTTGAACCAAGAGCGTGGGAATCCGGGGCCTATGGGCCGATGTGGCTTGGAAAAAGGCGCATCAGAGCGCCAGCAGGCCGGGCGACTCGAGCAAACGCTTGACGTGCACTAGGAAGCGCACCGCCGTGGCGCCGTCGACCAAGCGGTGATCGACGGAGATCGACAGATTCATGTACTCGCGCACCTCGATCTTGTCTCCAGCGGGCGTTTCGACGACGCCAGGACGCTTGACGATGCGATGCACGCCGAGAATCCCTACGTCCGGGAAGTTGATGATCGGTGTCGCCAGGGTTCCGCCGATGTTGCCGGCGTTGGTGATCGAGAAAGTCGAGCCACGCAACTCATCCGGCGAAACTTTGCCGCCGCGCGTGCGATCGGCCAAATCCACGAGTTCCTTGGCCAAT
>JAKFYL010000005.1 GCA_021730845.1 Planctomycetota bacterium
GCCTGGTACCGTACAACCAAACAGAGCCTGGTTCCGTACAACCAAACAGAGCCTGGTTCCGTACAACCAAACAGAGCCTGGATCCCTGCAACCAAACTGCCGGACAACCGGACACAGACCGCGGAACTAGGTCACAAAAGGCCTTGGCTGCGCAGCAGTTCCAAATCCTTTTGGATCGCGCCGGCGGTCTTCTGCAACTGGATGCGCGCTTCGGTGTCCAGGGGTATCTCGAGCACTTTCTGGACACCACCGGCGCCCAGGATGGCCGGCACGCCCATGTAGATACCCTCCAGGCCGTATTCGCCGTTCAGAAAGCATGCGCACGGCAAGAGGCGCCTTTCGTCGTTCAGGATCGCGCTTGCCATGGCGACTCCCGCCGCCGCGGGCGCGAAGAACGCGCTCCCGGTCTTGAGCAGGTTGACGATTTCCGCGCCGCCATCCCGGGTGCGCTGGGCCATGGCATCGATGCGCTCTTTTTTGACTAGCTGCGGCAAGCCTACGCCATTGACCGTGCAGTACTGCGCGATCGGCACCATCGAGTCGCCGTGGGCCCCGAGCACCATGGCATCGACGTCCACGGCACTGGTCTTGGTTTCCTCGGCGATGAAATAGGAAAAGCGCGCCGAATCCAAGATTCCGGCCATCCCCACCACGCGGCGCGGCGGAAAACCCGTGCGCTGGCGCATCAGGTGCACCATGGTGTCCAGGGGATTGGTAATCACGATCACGATGGCTTCGCTAGACAGATCGCGTACGTACTGGGCGACCGAGGCGATGATCTTGCCGTTGGTGGCCAGCAGGTCGGAACGACTCATGCCCGGCTTGCGCGGCAGGCCGGCAGTCATGATCACCACATCGCTGCCGGCTGTAATCGCAGGATCGGTGCCGCCGACCACGCGGCTGCGAAAGCCCTCCACGGCAGCCATTTGATTCAGATCGAGCGCGATACCCTGAGCGCGGCCTTCGGCTACATCGATCAGGACGATCTCGCTGGCAAGATTGCGCTGCGCGGCCAATTGCGCGCAGGTCATGCCTACATAACCGGCGCCGACGACGGTGATCTTGCGCTGCGCGATGGGCACGCCAAAACCCTCCTAAACGCGTACCAGTTCCATGGCGCGCACGATGGCCTGGCCCATCTCGCGCGTGCCCACGGCCGACGGATCATCGCGCTGGGCTTTCAAGTCGTACGTTACATGACTTCCATCGGCGATCACCTTGGCCACGGCGGCTTCGAGCCGATCAGCGGCGCGGTTCTCGTTCAAGAACCGGAGCATCAGTACGCTCGATAGGATCATGGCCGTCGGATTGACCTTGTTCTTGCCTTTGTACTTGGGCGCCGAGCCGTGGGTGGCTTCGAAGATCGCCACGCCGCCCAGTCCCAGGTTGGCCCCGGGAGCGACGCCAAGCCCGCCGACGAGACCCGCGCACAGATCGCTCAGCACATCGCCGTAGAGATTGGGCAGCACGATCACATCGAAGAACTCCGGCCGCTGCACCAACTGCATGCACATGTTGTCGACGATCACGTCTTCGAACTGCACGTCCGGATAGCGCGTAGCTACGTCGCGAGCGACGGACAGGAATAGTCCGTCGCTGAATTTCATGATGTTCGACTTGTGCACGGCGGTCACCTTCTTGCGCTTGTTCGCTCGCGCATACTCGAAGGCTGCCTTCACGATGCGTTCCGAACCGGAGACGCTGATGGGTTTGATCGAAATGCCACTGTCCGGCCGGATCTTGCTGCCATGCAGCTTCTCGATGAACGCGATCAGCTCGGCGGTTTCGGGCTTGCCGCGCTCGAACTCGATACCGGCGTACAAGTCTTCCGTGTTTTCGCGGAAAATGACCAGATCGATCCCGGTGTAGCGCGAACGCACCCCGGCAAAGGTCTTGCACGGCCGTACGCAGGCGAACAAGTCGAATTCCTTGCGCAGACTGACGTTTACCGAGCGAAAGCCCGTCCCGACGGGTGTTGTGATCGGCGCCTTGATGCAGGTCTTGGTCTTCTTGATCGACTCCAGCACGCGCGCCGGCAGCGGAGTGCCTTCGGCGGCCATGACGTCGACGCCCGCATCGACGGGGTGCCAATCGAATTCGACCCCGGTTGCGTCGAGGACGTCGCGCGTCACTTGAGCTAGTTCCGGACCGGTACCATCGCCGCGAATGAGTGTGACAGAGTGGCGCATATTGTTCTTGGCCCAGAGTGTAGATGGCCAAGGGCCATGGCCGCAATTGTTACGCTTGCACGGACCACGAGGCATTCGCTCCCGGAGCGCCACGCGGGCGCGGCGTGGCCCAATTGCGGCCCACGCCGCGCGGCCATCTGGATTGCCAGGGAACGCTCCGGCGACTAGGGCGCGAGCTTGGGCTGCTCCTTGGCCCACCAATCGCGCCAAGCCTTGACGCGCTTGGCGCGCTCGTTTTCGTCGGTGCTGGCGGGATCGAAACCAAAGTCCTTCTTGGTCAGGTCCTGCAGCGCACCCAGCGCGGCCGAGCGCACGCCGCTTTCCGGATCCTCGAGGGTGTCGATCAAGGCGCCGACCGCCCCCATGGACCCCAGTTCGCCGAGCTTGCGCGCGGTCGCCATTTTTACGAACAAGTCCGCGTCGCGCAGCATCGGCAGAAGGTACGCGACCACGGCCGGATCGCGCGTATCCCCCAAGGAAACCACCGCTTGCCAACGAGCTCCGGCATCCGGGCTGGCCAAGTCCTTGAGCAGGCCTTGCCAAGCAGGGCTCGCGGGCGGCGGCTCGACGGCGGATTGGACGGGCGCGGAGCGCGCGGAGCGTTCGACTTCGAGCAATCGGTTGCCAAGGTCCGCGACCGAGGCTTGGGCCGTGCTCAGCCGCTGCTGCAACATCACCAATTCATTGTCGTGGCGGCCGATCGTGCCGACCGATTCTTTCATGGCGTCCAGCTTGCTCTCGAATTCCTGAACACGCGCGGCGGCCGCCTTGGAGTTCTGTTCGCTCGCTCCGAGGCCTTTTTGGAGCGCATCGCGTTGTTCGGTCAGCTTGCGGTCGACGTCGGCGAGCGCACCCTCGAGCCACTCGCGGTGGATGGCGCCGGAGGATTCCATTTGGGAACGCAGCACCGAAACGTCCGATTGCAACTGCGACTGGAGCGTCAGCTCTCCCTCGCGCACTCGATCGATTTCGCCTTTGGCCCACCACCACACACCGACTGCGGAAGCGATGCCCAGCAGGCCGAACGCGGCTCCAGATCCGCCACGTGAGCGAGCTGCATGCGGATGAGCATGGCCGTGATGGGCGCCATGCGCTCCCTGCGCTGCAGGCGGCCAACCAGCGCCGCCGTGCCCCGCATGCCCCGCATGCCCAGCATGCCCAGCTTGCCCAGCTTGCCCAGCATGCATCGGCGCACCCGGCGCGGGAAGCGGCGTCGCCTGCGCGGCAGTTCCAGCCGGACCGCCGCCCGCCGAGAACGGTCCTGCGGAAGTCCAAGGCTGATTCGCGGCGTGGGCTCCGGCGGCGGCGGCCACGGCCGCAGTCAGCGGCGCGGATCCGGTTTGGGACTGGAGTCAGGCTCCTTGTTCTCCGTGCCCCGCTGCCGTCATCAGCTGGTCGCAGCGCCGGCACACGACGCGGCCCTTGCGCATGAATGCGCGGCCCAGCTCGATATCGGTTTGAGGAACCGACTCATTGCACAG
>JAKFYL010000464.1 GCA_021730845.1 Planctomycetota bacterium
GCGCGGCGGAACCAGGTCTCGAATTGGTCGGGCTTGATGCGCGGCAGAAGGTCGGCCACGAGGGCTTCCCAGCAACGGTCCAAGTCCAGCGCCGGCGGCGAAAGCTGCTCCCGATCGAGACGCTCCTCCGTCGCGAGCGCAGCCAGGCCGCAAGGTGCCTGTTCGCCTGCGAGTTCAGAGTCAGGCGCTTGGAGTTTGTCCGTCATCTCGATTGTTGGCCTGGTTGATGGCCCGCGAGGGGCATCGAGGATTGGGGAGCGCAGGACACCGGCCGCGCCTGCTGGTGGAGATTCAGAATTGGGAAGCGATCCATCGACATCGGACGATCGAAAGGCCGCAGGCGAATCGTTGGAGGCACGTGTCATGATGGGGGCATGGAACACGGTTGCTAGCGCCGGGTTAAGGTCGCGAGTCGGCGATCCCCTCGCCGCGAGGATTCGAGGAAGTCAGACGTGAGATCGAGGCGAGCCCAGGGGAAGGTTCGACTGGATCGGGCGCGGGATTACACGGGGCAAAGTCGATTTGGTCAACGATAGATCAAGACTTTTGCCCGCCTTGCTCACAACCTGTGATCCAGGCAAGGGGTTGCGTCGCTCGCGCCGAGCACTTTGCGCAAGATATCCACAGCTTGTTCGGCATCACTCCACAGCGTCGAACGGCCCATGGAGATGCGCAAGCCTGCGCGAGCCTCGTCGGCAGTTCGTCCCAGCGCGAGCAACACATGCGATGGCTCGCTCGAACCCGATGCACAGGCGGAACCCGCGCTCACTTCCAGCCCCGCCAGATCCAGCCTGGTGACCAACACCTTGCCGTCGACTCCGGGAACATAGGTATTCAATGTTCCAGGAATGCGATCCTTCGAGCCCAGAGGCGGCCCGAGTAGCTGCACACCAGGCAATGCGGCGGAAAGGGAGTTCCAAAACCGGCCTTCCAATTCGCAGAGGCGCTGCGCGAAGGCTGCCTGCTCGGCTACGGCCAGCTCGATGGCGATGGAGGCGGCGTGGATCGCGGCCGCATTCTCGGTCCCTGGCCTCAGACCCAGTTCCTGTCCCCCACCATGCCACATCGGCGCCAGAGGGGCGCCGCGCCGGCGATACAGGATCCCAACCCCGACAGGGCCGCCGAGCTTGTGGGCGGAGAAGCTGGCGAGGTCCACTCCCCAGCTCCGCAAGGCGACCGGCACCCTTCCAAGAGCCTGCACGCAGTCCGAGTGCAGCAGCGGGCGGCGCCCCGCCGGCAATTCCCCGATCAGGCCAGCCACTGCCTGCATGGGCGCAAGGACACCCAGCTCGCCGTTGGCCGCCGACAAGCTAAGGAGGCTGCCGCCGCGCGATCCTCCGACTTCCCGCAGCCAGGCGGAGAGCGCCTCGAGTCTTAGCGCGCCGCGCGCGTCGACAGGCAACTCGCACAGCTCCCAACCCAGGCGGGCTAGCTCTCGCGCCGGCTCGAGCACGGAAGAGTGCTCGGTGCCGGGCACTGCCAAGCGACCCGCGCCGCTCGAGCTTTTCGCTTCGCCAAGCGCCCGGGCTCCGCCCAGCAGGGCCAAATTGTTGGCCTCCGTGCCTCCGCTCGTGAACAGGATCTCATCTTCCGACACACCCAAGGCAGCGGCGACTCGCTCGCGTGCGGCGTCTATGAGCGCCCGCGCCTGGCGTCCCTGGCGGTGCAAGCTCGAGGGGTTGCCGCCTGTTTGGGCCAGCGCCTCCAGAAATTCGCGCTCGACCTCCGCGCGCATCGGAGTCGAGGCGTTGTGATCCAGATAGACCCTCTTCATGGTCCCGTTCGCTTACCGGCCGAGGACGCGCCGGTACAGCTGCGCGTAGCGCTCGACCACCGGTTCGCGCTGGAAACGCGCCAGCGCATCGGCCCGCGCCGCCTCGCCCATACTCTGCGAGCGCTCATCGTCGAACAAAAGGGCCCTCAAGTTGTTCGCAAATGCCTGTTTGTCCTCGAGCGCGCTCAAGAGCCCGCTCAAGCCATGCGTCACAACTTCACTGACGCCGCCGGCGTCCGTGGCGACCACCGGCGTGCCGCAGGACATGGCCTCGAGCGCCGAAAGGCCGAAGGACTCCTGGTCGCTGCTCAGCGCAAACACCTGCGCAGGGGCCAGCAGCTCGGGCAGCGCGTCGCGCTCGCCCAAGAAAGTCACGCGGCCGTCGATTCCAAGTTTGGAGACCAGCGCCCGACAGGCGGACATGTCCGGACCGTCGCCCACCAATAGCAGCCGCGCGGCCCTACCTTGAACAGCCAAGGCAAACGCCTCGATCAGCCAAGGCACGCGTTTGACGGGCCTAAAATTGCTCACGTGCACCGCTGTGGGCAAGTCATCCCGGAACGCGCGGCCCGAGCACTGGACCTTTGGGGAAAAGCGCTCGGTGTCCACGAAGTTGGGAATGACGTCGACCTCGCAGCCCGGTGCTGCGCAGGGCAGGAACGACTCCTTGGTTCGCTGCGCCAGCCACTTCGAAACCGCCGTGGCTGCGTCGCTGGACTGGATCACGAACTGCGTCAAGGGGGCGTAGGACGGATCGTTGCCAACGAGCGTGATGTCGGTGCCGTGCAGCGTCGTGACCAGCCGCGGCGCCGGCCGGCCTTGGTCCGACTGCGCCGCCGCGCGCGCCAAGAATCCAGACACCGCATGCGGCAACGCGTAGTGCGCGTGCAGGATGTCTAGCCCCGTGGCGCGGTGCACGGTCAAAATCGCCGAAGCAATGGCTAGGTCATGGGGCGTGGAGTGAAACAGCGGATAGGGCGCACCCTGCACGCGGTGCATCTGCACCAAACCGCTGGCACGCGCCAGCCGCGGCGGCACTTCGTGGCTGAACAAGTGCACCTCGTGACCGAGCTCGGCCAAGGTCAAAGCCAGTTCGCTGGCCACCACTCCCGATCCTCCGTAGGTGGGATGACAAATCACGCCGATCGAGAGCGGAGCATGCATGGGGTAGGGACCCTAGAATCTAACTCTCCGCCCACCAGGGCTGGCGAGAGGCGCGCTCTAATCCAGTTCCGGAGCTTCCAAGTGGGTCGCCACTCGCGGCACACTGGCCGACGGCGCAACCGGCGCCCGCGCTTTGGTTTGCGGCATGGCAATACTCGCGCCGGACGCGGCGGGAGCTGGCGCAGCAGGCACCACCACCGACTTGAGCTGCGGGGTCGACGTGCGCACCGGCCGACGCTGCGAGCGGGGGCCCTGTGCGACTGGCGCGATTTCCGGCACGAGTTTGGCGGGTTCGCTGCGAAGTTCAGTGCGAGGAGCAGGTTTGAGCGTCGCCTTGTCGCTCGCGACCGGTGCAGCGCTCGCGGCCGATGCGCTGCGCGCGGCCGGCTCGGGTGAAGTCTGCTGAGTTCTTGCTCTAGGCGCTGCAGCCGAATCCGGCCGAACCGGGACCACTTGCGTCTGGTCCGCAACCGGCCGCCCTGGATTCACCGCGGCGACCTTGGGCCCAGGCACGACCGAACCCACCGGCGCTGCCGATTTCCCCTGTGGGACCGACTTCACCGGCACAACCGATTTCCCCGGTGCTTCCGAGCTCACCGGCGCAACCGGCGCCGCGGGAATCTCCAAGCCCGACTTGGCGCCGATGATCTCCTGGGCCAGCGCGGCATAATCCGCGGCGGCGCTGGATTCGGGAGCGTATTCGAAGAT
>JAKFYL010000242.1 GCA_021730845.1 Planctomycetota bacterium
TTGCACGCTGGCGCGCACGCGCAAGGACTTGGATGCAACCCGCGCCAGCGTGCAAGACGGCGAGTCGCGCCCGGTTTCGGGTGCTGCGAACGTGCCCGGAGGAGCGTCCGAGGCCGCTTTGAACGCGGCCTCGCAATCGGCGCAATCCGCACTCGACACGGCGCAGCGCATCGAAGCCAGCGTGGCGATTTCTTTGCGCAGCGTGCGCGACGACATGGCCTCGGTGAAAACCGAACTCGAGAGCGTAACCCAGCGCATCAAGTCCTTTCAGGCCAACGTCACTTATCTGGAACGCTTGCACGAGGAAGCGCGCGCGACGAAGACTTCCGACGCTGCCGGAGCGGAAGACGCGCTTGCGGCGCTGAAAGCCACCCAAGCCGAAATTCTGGGCCTTAGGAACGATCTGGACAGCCTGCGCGCGGCGACGCCGGCCAGCGGTGTGAGTAACCCGGTTGCGGCCTTCGATGCGTCGCCGCTAGAGCAGGGACTGGCGCATTCGGAGCAAGTGGCCAAGGAAGCGCTCGACATGGCGCGCGCCAATTCCCAGGCCGCCCAGGGTTTCCAAGCCGCAGTGGCCGAAAATGGCGCTGCCCTGGCCAAGCTACGATCCCAGGTCGACACGCTCCTTGCGCAAGTTGCCGCCCAAGGTTCGGCGCCGACCATCGACATGGCACCGCTGGAAGCGCGCTTGACGCGCGCCGAAGAGTCGATTCAAGCCTCCGAGCAGATCGCCCGCGAAGGCATTGCCAAGGTGCGCGAGGAACTGGCTGGCCTCGCTGGCGAAGCGGCCCGGCTAGCCAACGCATCGGCTGAAAGCGCCGATGCCGCGCAAGCCCTGGCCTTGCTGCGGTCCGACTTGTCGACCATCGCCGAGCGCCTGTCGGCCGTGGAAGGCGCAGCCGTGCAAGCCCAGACGTCGGCCCAGGAGCGCCGCGATTCGCTGACGCAACTGGCGGGATTGGTGGCCGAAACGCGCGAGGACTTGGTCCAACTGAAGGGCCAAATGCAGAGTCTGGCCGCGACCCACGTGCCCGCTGCACAGCCGGCAGCGCAGCCGGATGTGGCCGCCTCCCTTGCTAGCCAGGCCGCGTTCCAATCGCGCATGGACGCGCTTTGGACCGGGCTGGAAGGTGTGCGCCAAGAATTGAGCGCGGCCCAAACAAACTTGAGTCAAGTCGAGGGCATGCGCGCTCAAGTCCAAGCCCTGGAGGGGGAACGCACCGCGTGGAGCCAAGAGTCCGAACGATTGCGCGCAGAGCTTGGACGTCTGGAAGCCATACAGTCCCAGCAAGTACAGGCGCTCGCAACCAAGGACCAAACTAGTGCCTTGCAGGAGCTCGAGACCAAATTGACGGGCACCTGGAGTGGACTGCGCGAAGAGTCGGCCTCCCAGCGCGAGCAATTGCAGCGCTTGGACGCGCGCTTGTCCCAGGAACTGGCGGCGCTGCGCGAGCAAATCGCCCAGCACCAGGCGCGCACCAACGAGCTCACCAACGCCGCCCAGGCTGCGGCCCAGCAAGCTGCAACCCAAGAGGTCAAGGCGCGCGAGCGCGCCGCGCAGTCGAACGCGGCCGCGGCGAGCCCCGAGCCGGCGACGCGCGTCAGCGCTCCGCCGAGCGGTGCCGCGTGGCAGGCCGTGCGCGCCTTCCGCGATCGAGTGGATACGTTGGGAGCAAAAGACAGCGAGTCGCTGCTGCGCGATGTCTATCAGGACTTCGAGCGTCAAGCAGTGCGGAACGGCGCCCTGGTGCGCGAAGCTCTGCCCAAACTGGATAGCGTCGACGAGTGGGCCAAAGTATTGCTCGAGCACCCCAAGGTTGCTCCGGCTCCTTCCTCGGGTTTCAACTTACTGCTGCTGTGGGACGCGCGGCGTTGGTACTTGTCCGAAGGCAGCCTACCCGCCACGCCCTTGGAATGGCAGCTCGGCGCCGAGCAAGTCGCGCAGCTGGATTCCCCGCGCCACGATTGGCAGATGCAGTTGTGGCTGCAGCGCGCCCTGGGTTCGGACGATTCCCACTGGCCGGCTCGCCCCAGCGAGCGCCGGATCTGGCGCGCAGAGCACGCCGGCTCACAGCACGTGGTGTGGTTCGTCGAAACGGTTGCGGCCAGCGCAAGCTCGGATGGAGACCAGCGCTGGGTCCTGCAGCGCATTCCATTCGCAGAGGGCGAAAAAGCCTTCGGCCGCGCGCAAAACGTCGAATACGCTCTGCGCGACTCGGTGCTGTGGATCGCCAACCGACCGGTTGCCGACCTGCGCGACACCGGCTCCGCTACTCGCGTAGCTGCCTGGCGTGGCCCTGCTCCGTGCACGGCCCCCGGCAGGTCAGAATTCCCTAGCTCCGCCGAATTGGAACAATTCCGCGCCGAACTATCGCGGAGTCCCGCTGCCTGTCTCGTGACTCAGGAGGGCGAGGCCCAGCGCTGGATTTCGCCGGAATACGGACTCGTACGCGAAGTCGTGCCCGGCATCACGCGCGAGCTCGTGTTCCGCACGAAGTGATCCCAGGCAGTACATGTTTGACATGATTCGACCGCTCTTGTGTTCCTGGCTGCTCATGGCGGCTTGCGCGACCCCCGTGGCCAGTCCGCTGGCCGGGCCTGGATTCGATTCTCGATCAAAGGTGCGCGGCGCCCAGGTGCACGCGGCCTTGTGCATCGACCCGTACGAACGCTTCGGGGCCGACCTGCTAGGCTTCGACGCCGTGCTGCCCGTCGCGGTCCGCATCGAGAGCGGGCCGCACATGGTGTGGATGGGCGGAGCCGGCGGTTTGCAGGCGCGGTACTACTTGCCCGACGGAACGAGTTTGGAATCCGTGCATCCCGAGCGTTTGGCGCGCCAATTGCCCGCCGAGGCGGCTCGGCTGGTGCGCGACTTGAGTTGGGAATCCGGCGCGCCGGCCGGTGACCAGCAACGCTACTTGTTCTTCGATTTCGGTGCCCAGGGCCTGGAATTCTACAAGGGCGCGATGCAACGCGCGGGCCGCGAGGATGCGACGCGCATGCTAGCCCTGCATGGCCTGGTCGAATTCAACCTGCGCGTCGATGGCGACGAAGCTCGTGTGCGCGTGGGGCTGGTGCGTACGGGTGCCGAAAGCGGCAGGGAAGTCACGCCCCACAAGACCAAGTCCAAGCGCCGCACCAAGCCCACACCTAGCGAGGACCTGCTGTGAGCGGCTTGTTTCCGAGTTCGCGAGCCAAGTTCCTGTTGTTGCTGTGCGCGGCCGCCGGAGCCTGCCAGAGCCAGGCCAAGTTCATCGCTGCGGAACGCCAAAGCCTGAGCCAAGCCTGCCAGTCCATCGAGCAGCAGCAGTTCGATGCCGCTCGCCAGAACTTGCGTGGGCTCCTGGCGCGCACGCGGACTGAGCCGAGAGTCCACGACTTGCAGCGCTTCCACGCACACGCGTTGCTCAGTCACATCGAGCTGAACGCCGGCCTCCAAGCCACGAACGAAATCCAGGCCGTCGAGCACCTAGTGGCAGTGCACTGGCACAACGCGCGCGCGCGCCAAGCGTTGCAGGCCGTCCGCGCTCGCGGCGCAGTTACCCCGGCGCGCGAAATGCTCCCCGCAAAACTGGCCCACAGCAACACGCAAGACGTAGTGACCGGCTCCGATCTCGC
>JAKFYL010000144.1 GCA_021730845.1 Planctomycetota bacterium
GAGTTGCTCCGGTGGCCCCGGCCCGGGGCGGGGCACCGCCGCACTCGAGTGGAGGCGGTGTACGAGTGGTTCCCCTTGAGCGTTGGCGCGAATTCCTCCCGGCGAGTCGCCGTGAGCGCCCGCTAGGTTCCAAGCAGCGGCCCCCGGGCTTTGCGGGAGGAAATGCTGGTACCCTAGGGCACCGCGCACGGCGACTCGCTCGCAGTCTGGCGCGGCTTTCCATAACACGGAGACTCGCGATGGCTTCTCCTTTGATTGCCGCGGCCCTGCTTGCGGCGTGCGCACTGGGTAGTTCCTCACCCGGACCTTTGTCCTTCGTTCTGGCGCAAAGCTCCACGCCAGCGCAAGGCGCTTCCGCGGCCGAGGATCCGCTAGCCCAAGAATTCGCGGCGCTGGACAAGGAATTCCAGGCCGCGCGGGACGCCTTCATGGAGTCCTACAAGTCCGCGCCCTCCGCGGAAGATCGCCAAGAGCTCTATCTCGAAAACTATCCACCGATCCACTTCTGGCCGCGCTTCGAAGCATTGGCCAAACGCGCGGGGACCAGCGACGTGGCCATCGAAGCCTGGTTCAAGGTGATCGAGCTGTACTCGGGCATTCCCGAGCCGGACTCGACCAGCGATCAAACCCCCGCCGATCGCGCGCTCACGCAACTCTTGGGTGCTCACTTGGAGTCGACCAAACTGGCGCGTCTACCTTCCTTGCTGGCCTACGCCGACCAGGCCACGCGGGAATGGAAGCTCGAAACGGTGTTCGATACCTTGCTGGAGAAAAATCCGCATGCAGCGGTCCAAGGCCCGGCGGCCTACCAACTCGCCGGCCGACTTGCGCGTCGCTCGAAAGCCGCGGACCAAGACGCGCGCCGCGCGCGCGCCATCGCCTTGTACGAGCGCGTCGCCAACGACTACGGCGAGCTGCCCCTGCACGCGAACAAGACGCTTGGCGCCGCCGCCAACGGAGCATTGTTCGAACTGCGCCACTTGCAAATCGGCATGGCCGCGCCCGATTTCGAGGCCACCGACCAGGACGGCGTGAAGTTCAAGATCTCCGACTACCGCGGCAAAGTCGTGGTGCTCGATTTCTGGGGTTTCTGGTGAGGCCCGTGTGTGGCGATGCTGCCACACGAAAAGGCGCTGGTCGAGCGCCTCAAAGACGAGCCCTTTGCCCTGATCGGCATCAACAGCGACGGCGATGCCAAGGAATGCAACGAGATCCTGAAGCGCGAGGGCATTTCCTGGCGCCAGGCCATCGACGGGGACACTTCGGGCCCCTGGGCCACCAAGTGGAACGTTCAGGGTTGGCCGACCATCTACGTGCTCGATGCCCAAGGCGTGATCCGTGCGCGCGACGTGCGCGACGAAGCCATGGAAAAAACCGTGCTGGAACTGCTCGCACAAGCCAAGACCAAGAAATAGCGCGCAGCCCAGTTGGCGTTTGCCTGCCTAACACGTTCCTACCCGGAGCGGTTAGCCTCACAGCTCGATGACCCAAGCACCTGTCGGCGGCGGCACACCGTTCTTGACCACGCGTTGGAGCATGGTTTTGGCCGCCGGCAAGCCCGAAGCCCCGGCGGCGCGGCAGGCGCTTTCGGATCTGTGCCAGATCTATTGGTATCCCCTGTACGCCTACGTTCGCCGTCGAGGTTACAGCTCCGAAGATGCCCAGGATCTAACTCAGTCGTTTTTCGCGCGCCTCTTGGAGCGCAATACCGTGGGCAGCGCCGACCCCGAGCGCGGGCGCTTTCGTGCGTTCCTCTTGGCCTCGCTCAAGAACTTCTTGTCCAACGAGTGGGACCGCAACACCGCTCAAAAACGCGGCGGCGGCAAATCGCAGATCAGTTTGGATTTCCGCTTGGCGGATCAGCGCTTTGCCTCCGAGCCCGCCGATCCGCGCACGCCCGAGCGCGCCTACGAGCGCGCCTGGGCGCTCTCGGTTCTAGAGCGCGTGCTCGAGCGCATCGGCGAAGATTTTCGCGCTCGCAGCCGCGGGGACTTGTTCGACGCGCTCAAGCCGACGTTGACCGCCGGCGAAGACGGAACACCGTACGCCCAAATCGCGCGCAACCTGGGAATGAGCGAAGGCTCGATCAAAGTCGCCGCTCATCGCTTGCGCGGCACGTTCCGCGACGCGCTGCGCGAGGAAATCGGCCAAACCGTGGCCGATGCGACAGATCTCGAGGACGAGCTATCGCACTTGATCGCTGCGCTGGCCGCGGAAGGGACCTAGGCCGGGCGCGCTTGCGGCATCTTGTTCGCGAGCCGCTGCTGCATGCTCCAGGGAAGGCTCGGTGCGCAAGTACCGCGAAAGCCACAGCGTCAGCGCCAGGCCGCCGACCGCCCAAATCGCGCGCACGAGCCAAGACTGAGTGCGCCAAACTGCCAAGGCAAAGGTCAGCACCACGCAGCCCAAGGCAAACACTTTGGTGCGCGGATCGACCGTGCCCGTTTGGCGCCAGCGCACCAGCGTCGGTCCAATGAACCGATTCTCGAGCAGCCAGCGTTCGGCGCGCGGCGACGAGCGCGCGAAACAGGCCGTTGCCAGCAGCAAGAACGGCACGCCCGGCAGGATCGGCAAGAACACTCCCGCCCAGCCGACGACCGCCAGCAGCCAGCCGGAAGCAAGCAACGCTAGCCGTACCAGGCCGCTGCTCTGGCGGCTTGGGTTCCAGTTCCTGCCGTGCGTGCCCATTGGGGGCAAGCACTGTAGAACCAAACCCGCCCGATCAGTAGCCCCACAAGCTGGGCGGCCCATTCGCTCCTCGCCCGGGGCCGAATCCGCCGCCGCCGAATCCGCCGCTCAGGATCGAGCTGGCCAGCTCCTTGGCCAGCCACAAGGCCAGCATGACCACCAGCGGAATCAGCAGCGTGGCCAGTCGCTCGCTGATCTTGCTGACGCGCGTATATCCGGCGAACAGCATCAACGTGCACGTGCAGCCGGCTAGGACTGCGATGGCCAGCATAAGCTTGGGGCTCTCATACCCGAGCATGCCGCACAGCAGCATGGCCAGCGACACCGGGACGAGCGCGCTACCTGCCACGAAGCAGTCGGCATCCAGCCCACCGCGCCCGCCGCCGAGTTTGCGCCCCGCAAAGCTGCCCAGCGCAGCTACGAAAAACGGTACACACGCGAAAAGGAGCGCCTGCAGCGTGCCCTTGATACCGAGGAAATCGAACAGGCCGTCCCGGAAGGGCAAGAGCATGTATCCGCCCGACAGGAAACACGCAATCGATAGGACCGCGTAGGAAAGCCCGGTGCGTTTGGCTTGAGCGGGGCCGATCGCTTCGTAGGCGGGGCCCAAACGTCCCACGGGATCGGCGGCGATGCCCAGCAGCGTGCGCACGGCACCGCCCCATGCTTCCTTGACGGTTCCGGCGACGCTGGCAAACGCCGCGCCTCCCGCCGTCGTGCCGGAGCCAGTTACCGCGAAGGCCGGGGTCGAGAAAGGGGTGTTGCAGTGGGCGCAAGCGCTGGCGCTTTCCGCCATGGAATGGCCGCATTTTTGGCAAAACATGGATGCTCCTTGGGGTCGGTGGGCAATGGCTGCCCCGTTGGGTGTGGGGGCGCCGCGAGTACATGCGCCGAGTTCTCGCGCAATCCGCAGAGAAAA
>JAKFYL010000100.1 GCA_021730845.1 Planctomycetota bacterium
GGTGCAATTGTGGGATTCTCGATGCGTCCCCCCTCGCGCCCAAGTTTCTAGGACCGCAGATTTCCAAACCCCTGCAGGACTGGGTTTCCGTGTACTCGCCTGGGAATTTGCGCTGGCCACCCTTCGGCATGGCAACAGTCCGTGGGATTTGCGTCCCAAGGCCCCAGTACCCTCAATACCCGACCCACATCGCCTGCGAGCATTCGTCCTCCTTGCTGGCCCTGCCAAAACTTCAAGGCAGACGCCTTCCCGGCGCCGCTAGGGATGCTTGCGTTCTACGATGGCGCCCATGCCCCGCCTCTTCTTGATCGATGGAACGGCCCTGGCCTACCGCTCGCACTTTGCCTTGCAGCGTTCGGGGCTGTCCACGCCCAAGGGCGAACCCTGCGGCGCGACCTATGCCTTCGCGCAGACGCTCAAGCGATTGATCGACGTCGAGAAGCCCGACCGCATCGCGGTGGCCTTCGATCCGCCGGGCGATACGTTTCGGCACAAGCGTTACGCCGAGTACAAGGCCACGCGCCAAAAGGCGCCCGAGGAAATGATCGCGCAGCTACCTTGGATGCGCGAACTGGTGCGCGGCTTTGGCATCAGCCTGTTCGAGATCAAAGGCTTCGAGGCCGACGACGTGATTGGAACGTTGGCCAAGGCCGCAGAAAAAGCCGGCCTGGAAGTGATGATCGTCACCGGCGACAAGGACTTCATGCAGCTCGTCTCGCCAAGGGTCAAGCTGTACAACGTCTTCAAGCCGGGCATCGAGCTGGTGATCGAGGACGAAGCCGCCGTCAAAGCCAAGTTCGGGGGGCGGCCCGACCAAGTCATCGAAGTGCTGGCCGTCATGGGCGACAGCTCGGACAACGTTCCGGGGGTGTTCGGCATCGGCGAGAAGGGCGCCAGCAAGTTGATCGAAGAATTCGGTTCGGTCGACGAATTGCTGGCCAACTTGAACAAGGTCGCGCCCAAGACGCGCGAGAAGATCGAGCATTGCCGCGAGAACCTCTTGCTCTCGCGCGAACTCGTGACGATCGACACGCACGTGCCTCTGGACCCGGGTCTGGAGTCGATCGGCCCGGCCAAGATCGATGCCAAGGAACTCGGCGCTCTGTACCAGCGCCTGGGATTCATCAGTTTGCTGCGCAAGCTGGAATCGACCGCCGAGCCCGCAGGGACCGGGCGCGACTACCGACTGGTGCGCACCCAAGCAGACCTGACCGAAATGCTGCGCGCCTTGCGCGCGGCGGGGATGTTTGCGCTCGACACCGAGACCACCGGCCTGTTTCCCTTGGAGTGCGAGCTAGTAGGTCTGTCGTTTTCCTGCCGCTCGGGCAGCGCCTGGTATGTGCCCACCATGCTCGATCCGCCCGTCGTACCGGGCGGAACGCCCGCGCTCCTCGAGCGCTTGGCGCCCCTCTTGACCGATCCCAAGCTGTTTCGCATCGGGCAAAACCACAAGTATGACTGGCTGGTGCTGGCCGCGCACGGTTTGCGACTGCCGCCGATCCAGTTCGACACGATGGTGGCGAGCTTTTGCATCGCCGGATCCACCCGCCGGCACAACTTGGACGACCTGGCGCTGACGTACTTCGATCTCAAGAAGATTCCGACGACGGACTTGATCGGACGCGGCGCCAAACAGATCACCATGGCCCAGGTACCGATCGAAAAAGTCGCCGAGTACGCCTGCGAGGACGCCGATGTGACTTTTCGCTTGCACGCCGTGCTGGACAAGGAGCTCGATTCGAGCGCCTCGCGCAAGCTGTTCGAGGAGCTGGAAATGCCGCTGCTGGCCGTGCTGGCCGCGATGGAAGAACGCGGCATTCGTTTGGATCTAGCCCCCATCGAGGAGCTGCGGCGTGAGTTGGAGCGCGACATCGAGACGCGCGAGCGCAAAGTGCGCGAAATCGCCGAGGAAGACGTCAACCTCAACAGCCCCAAGGCCTTGGGCCAGGTTCTGTTCGAGAAGCTCAAGATCCAGGAACTGGCCGGAGTGAAACGGCCCAAGAAAACCCAGACCGGTTGGGCCACGGACTACGAGACGCTCTCCGAGCACTACGGCGAGGTCGAAATCGTGCGCCAGATCTTGGAGTACCGCGAAGCGCAAAAACTCCAAAGTACCTACGTGGAAGCGCTGCCCAAATACGTGAACCCGCGCACCGGACGGGTGCATTGCTCGTTCAGCCAAGTCAGCGCGGCCACGGGGCGGCTGGCTTCCAGCGACCCCAATTTGCAGAACATTCCCATCCGCACCGAGCGCGGCAGGCGGCTGCGCGGCGCTTTCATCGCCCGCGAGCCGGACAGCCAAGGTCCGTGGTGCCTCTTGACGGCCGACTACAGTCAGGTCGAGCTGCGCGTCATGGCGCATTTGGCCGGCGACGACAAGATGCGCGCCGCCTTCGCCGAAGGCCGCGACATCCACACCGAGACCGCCGCGGTCGTGTTCCAAGTTGCCCCCCAGCTCGTGACGCGCGAAATGCGCAGCCGGGCCAAGGCCGTCAACTTCGGCCTGTTGTACGGCATGGGCGCGGCGCGGCTGGCGCGCGAAACGGGCTTTACCATCGGCGAGGCGCGCGCCTTCATCGAGCGCTATTTCGCCTCCTTCCCCAAGGTCAAGACCTGGCGCGAGGATCTGCTCGCCAAAGCGCGCGAGACCGGCTACGTGGAGACGCTCTTTGGCCGTCGCCGCGCGCTGCCGGAGCTGCGCCAAGGCGATGCTCGCGCGGCAGCCATGGCCGAGAACGCAGCGGTCAACACTCCGGTGCAAGGTTCGGCCGCCGACATCATCAAGCGCGCCATGTTGGACCTGGAACGAGAGATCGCGTGCAAGAAGCTCGCGGCGCTATTGCTCTTGCAGGTGCACGACGAATTGGTGCTGGAAGTCCCCGTGCGCGAACTGGAGGCGACGCGCGCCTTGGTGGTCGAGTGCATGTCAGGGGCGGCAAAGCTCTCGGTGCCGCTGGAAGTCACGACGGGTCACGGCAGATCTTGGCTCGAAGCTCACTGACCACACACAGGTACGCATGACGCGTGTAAAAGTGCTCTCGGATTTCGACGGCGTGTGGACCAACCAGGGCCCGGAAGCGGCCCACGTGCTCGAGCACTTCGTGGCACGCGCCGCGGCCTTGACGCACGTCGAGCCGCCGGCCGCTCAGGAACAGTTCCAGGCGTGGCTGAAGCTCCTGCGCCAGGAACCACAGCAGCACGGCTGGGCACCCGATGGAAAGGACCCTGGTCGCTTGACCGCGTTCCTCGACGAAGATCCGCTCTTGTGCTCCAGCTCCCTGGGCCGATTCCTCTCGCTTCCGTCAGCTCCGAAAGCGGCGCGAGCGTACCGCGACGCGATCCTGGCGGCTGGTTTTGCCAACACGATGGAATTCACGAACCGCTGTTTTTTGGAAGCGACGGAGGCCTTTTCGCGCGGGACCGTCAGCCCCGTGGTGCCGCGCGCGAAGGCGGCGTTTCAGGCCCTAGTTGAAGCGGGAGCCGAGGTCGTGATCGTGTCCAACTCCAGCTCCGAGAAAATCTCGCGCTTGCTCGCGCCGCTGGGATTGCCGCTGGTCGAGAGCGCTTCGGAGAGCGGCAAGATGTTGCGTGTCTGTCTC
>JAKFYL010000140.1 GCA_021730845.1 Planctomycetota bacterium
TTCTTCGTCGGTCAAACGTTCCAGGCTGCTTTCGTCGGTCGCCGCGGGCCAACTTTCGTCGGCGCTGGCGGGCTTGAGCGGACCCGGCAGCGCGCGTTTGGACGAAGCATGCCGGCGCACGCTTTCCAGCAACAGCTTCTGCGGAATCGCGCGCGTCACCGCGCGGATCAGCACGCCGCGGCGGCCATCGTTTTGATCTTCCATGTGGCGCGCGATGGCGTCCGACAGGATCCAGTCGACCTCCACCGCGAACACAGGTTCCCAGGTGATCAGATTGGGGATCTGGATGTCGCTCTTCCAGGAGTGCTGCGCCCCTTCGCTCGAGAGCGAAACGCCGCTGGGCGTGCCCATGATCACGAACTCGGCGCCCCAATACAGGTTGTAGTACAGCTGGTCGAGGGCGCGTTTGATGAAGAAGTCGTATACCGTCATGATCGGAAAGAACGGCAAACCCACGTAGTGGGCCATCTTTCCGAAGGCGGCCGCGGCCGACATGCAGTTAGCTTCGGCGATCTCGAAGCGAATGTGGCGCGTCCAGACCTCGTCGTGGGTCACGAGTTCCGGGTGGTGGACTTCGCGGCCGGTCTCGATTTGCTCCACGTCCGGGCCGTACACGCGCGCGTCCATGACCGGCGACACGTTGGTCGAAGTGCCCACGTCGGGCGAGAGCGTGAGCACGAAATCGGCCGCCGTTTTCCAGCGCTGTTCTTCGGCCGTCAGCGCCTTGTTGCTGGCGGCAGCGCGCGGACCGCCTTCGTCGTGCGTGCCGATGCGCACGAGTTTGGACGCCATCTGACCCCACATCCACTGGGTGTGGGCCATGGGGAACAGCGACAGGTCGATTCCCAAGGTCGGCGGCAAGGCTCCATCGCGTTCGATCTGCTCGCGAATCCAGGCGCGATTTTCTTGGCGCAGCTGAATGTGGTCGGCGATGCCGCTGCGGAACAGCTCGCTGCGCCCGGCCAAGTAGCGTCCCTCGGGGCTAACCGCATCGAACAGGGCGAACGGGTCATCCCAAGTCAGTCCAGCGCGTTTGAGGATGCTTTCCTGTTCGGCCTTGGTCGGCAAGGCCGAGTGATTGGAGGGATTGGCCTCTCACTCCAGGTGCCAGCCCTTGACGGTGTGGGCGATGACCAAGGTCGGCCGCTGCGTTTCCAGGCGGCACTCGTTCAAGACGCGCACGATTTGAGCCATGTCGTGGCCGCCCAAGTCGGCGAATGCGGCCAGCAGTTCTTCGTCCGAAAGTCGCTCCAAGAGGCGCTTGGCGCGCGGCACTTCCGCCGCGCCGCGCTGGCGCATGCGCGCGGGATCGCGGCTGAACAGCAACTGCTGGTACTCGTAGTCGGACAGGGCGCCCTCGAACAGCTCGCGCAACGCGTCGCCGTCCTCCATGGCGAACAGTCGCTGGCGCAGGGCGCCGTGGCGCAGCTGGATCACTTTCCAACCGTTGGCCGCGGCCGTGCGTTCGATGCGGTCGCAGTCGGCGCCGCGCAAGGAACGCTCGTTGGGAATGCGCGTGCCATCCAGGTTCTGACGGTTGTAGTCGACGATCCAGGTGACGTTGGACAAGTTGCGCTCGGCCGCGTCCGGCAGCACTTCCAGCAGCGATCCTTCGCGGAACTCGCTGTCTCCGATCAACGACCAAAAGTGCGCGCCCTGCGGCACCTGCCAGCGGTGGTCGCTGGCATAGCGATAGGCGAGCGCCATGTACACCGAAACGACCGGCGGAATGCCGACCGAACCCGAGGGCAGGAAATGGAACGAGTCCGGGTCGGTGCGCGCGTGGTAGCTCTGGAATACGTCGGGATTGTCGGAGTTAGCGAACTGGCGCAGGCCGGTCATGGCGCGCTTTTGTTCTTCGGGCGTAAGCCAGGTGCCGGCCTCGAGCCCCGGCGAATCGCTGGGGCTGCGGCGGAACAGTTGCATCAAATGGTGCAGCGAGTGGTCGACTGGCGAAGCATGCGGCTTGCAGCACACGTAGTCGGCCGGTTGGCGCACGACCAAATGCAAGGCGCTCAAGATGTGCATCGAGCTGGCGCAGGAGGCCGGGTGCCCGCCAACCTTGGGATCGCCAGGGCGCTTGTCGGTGCGCGTGTTGGCGAGGTGGATCATATGCATCGTTTGCGCGAAGGCGCGCTCGACGATGCGCTCCAAGATGGCGAGCGTTTCAGGGCCCAAGGCGGGCGGCGCAGCGCTGTGGGGCGTCTTGGCTTGGTGGGTAGAGTTCATGAGGTGCAGCGCACGGGTCGTGGGTCCAGGTTGGGTCGAGTGGGCGCTGGTAGGCTGGCTCATGCGGTCGTGGCGTCTTTAATCTCTTGGCTAAAAAAGCAGTGGACTACAAGTCCACATACTAGTCTTCGCGCGGCTGCAAACTACGATCCTTCGAGCGGGGCTTCGTGCCGGGCCGGGCCTAGGCCCACGGCGCCCTCGAATAGTTGCCGGTAGGCGCGCAGCATGTCCTGTTCGTCGTAGCGCGCTTCTACGCTCCGGCGCGACTCTCGGCCCAGGGCCGTGCGCAGCTTGTGGTCATGCGCAAGGAGGTTGAGACGCTCGGCCAAGCCAGCAACGATTTGGGCCTCCCGGCCAGCCGATTCAGGCCCAAGCGGAACGACCCAGCCCTTGGCTCCCGGTCCGAGCATGCTGGCTACGTCACCGACTTGTGTACCCACGGCCGGCAAACCCATGGCCATGGCCTCGAGCAGAGAAAGCGGCGTCTGCTCGGTATCGGAACTGATGACGAACACATCCATGGCGCCGTAGTAGCGCCGGGGATCGGAGTCGTAGCCAGGCAGATGCGCCCTGGACAGCATGCCCAGCTCGCGCGCCAACTGTTCCAGGCGCGTGCGCTCGGGGCCTTCGCCCAAGATCAATACATGCGCCTTTGGAAGCTTGGAGGCCGCGTGCAGAAGGCGTGCGAAGTTCTTCTCCGGGCGCAAGTGTCCCACGGCTCCGATGAGAAATTCCTCGCTGCCGACTCCCAGGCGCGCGCGCACGCTCACGTCGCGCGTGCAGGGCGCGAATCGCGTCAAGTCGATGCCGTTGGGGATGAATTGCACCTGGTCCGGACTCAGGCGCCAGGTCTCGAGCGCGATCTGAAGTAGTGTGCTGGAAATCACGACCACGCGCGTGGTGCGCGCCAGCGCGATGCGCCGCATCAATGTGCGCCGCAGCATCTGGCCGCTGGCTTCGTCGGGCAGGAATCCGTCTTCGTGATGGATGTGCGGCACGCCTCCTAGGCTCAAGGCCGCCAGACCGGCGTCGACCGAGCCGAAGTTGTAGGTGCACAGAAGTTTGGGACGTTCGCGCTCCAAGACCTCCATCAAGCGCAAGGTCGTCGCGGCACTGCCCGCCTTGGGCGGCGCGGGCAAGTAGCGCACATCCACGGTGCGGTCGACCAAGGCGCGCGCGTCCACCCGGCCGTCCAGCGCCAGCACCGCGTGGCGCCAGGCGCTGCCGAGCGCGCCCAAGATGCGCGCCGTGCGCACTTGCGAGCCGGCGGGCACGAACGAAGGAAAGACGTGCAGGACATCGATCGCTTCGGCGTGGGTGCGCATGGTTGCTGGAAGGATGGTCGGGCTCATTA
>JAKFYL010000348.1 GCA_021730845.1 Planctomycetota bacterium
CAACCCTGTCCATGGCCGTGGACGACGAGCTTCCAGGTTTCCGGTAGCACAAACTCCAGATGAGCCCTGCCGTCTCGAACCTCGGCGCCGGCGCCACCAACCACTTTTGAAGGCGAACCTGGAGTCGAGCCTTCAATGCTCCGCCGCAAGTAGCAACTGACGCGATCCGCGACCCGCCAATCGAGATCCACGTCCACTTGCAGGGAACCGGGAAGGGAATCGAGGACGGAGTAGTCGCGCTCGATCTGCTTGTCGGCCGATATCGAGAAGCTATCCAGCAGGACGCACTGCCCCCGTCCGAAATACCATGCAATGCCGCTCTGGTGCGGCATCACCCAGTAGATCTGGACTTGACCTGGCATCAACGGGCCCAACTGAAACGACCCATCTTCCTCCAAGTACGAGGTGGCAAGGGACATTTGCTCGCTCAGCGAGCGTTCCTCGATCGTCTCGGGCCGCAGCGCAACAATCCGCGAACCGGTCCAGTCGAAGTCCGACGTCGCTTGGACGCGTCCGGTCAACGTAGTCATGGGAGGCAGCCTTAGTTCCGTCGCAGCTTTGCTGCTGGGGCCAACCTGGACAATTGCGTGGGCGTAGACCCTGCGTCCCGCAATCGCCATGACGGTCCACTCGCCGGCGGGCAAGTCTTCGAACCGGACTTCTCCGTTTTCGTCCGTAGGCGCGCAGTGAGGACTAGAAGCATTGAGATCCTTGGTCTCGAAGCATCCCATGCCCTTGACCAGTTCCGGCTCAAGGTCCGAGGCCTGGAAAGAGCCAGCGTACAGTTCGACTTCCAGCCCTGGGACAGGCTTACCGTTCGCTCGCAACAAGCGTGCTGCAAGAGTACTTCCGCGCACCAGTCGGGCGCTTACTTTTCGGGTCTCCCCTCGCCGCACTTCGTTCACTTGGCTCGTGAACGGCGCGTAGCCAGGAGCAGCAATTCGAATCTCGCAGTTGCCGTAAGGAATATCCGCGTACGTACACTCTGGAGGTAAGGCTTGGCCCCGATCTTGAAGCCGAACCACGGGACCATGGCCGGCGGGTGGTTCGCCCGTTGCGGGTCGGCAGCTCAGATCCAACCGATAGTCGGCAATCCGCTCATTGGTGATCGCATCGACAACCTCGAGTTGGAGCCGTGCACTCGTGGTCAATGCAACCTCCAGAAACTTGCCTGGATGAAGCCCGGTGGCGCTCCACGGATCGAATCGTGGATCGGCGATCTGCAATTCGTAGGACGCTTGAGGATCCAAGCCGTCGAAGGCATAGGTGTTCGGATTGAGATGTAGCCATTTGGCGCTCGTGGCCTTGGAGTCTGGACCAATCAAGCGCATATGGCGTTCCCCCTCGATTTTGTTGTGCGGCGCGCCCCAGCGCAGGGCTACCGCCAGGCGCCTCGCCAAGTCGGCCTCCATCGATTCAAAGTCAGCGGCCAGCTCTTGCCCGGGTGCCAACTTGAGTTTCGGACCTACAATCGAACCAGCCAAGTTCGAAAACGCTCGTAGTTGGATTTCGCCGGGGGCAACACTTTGCAAACAAAACTGTCCCGTCGCCTCGTCCACGGGCGCCGAACAACCCGTTGCTGTGGAATAGGGCCCGCCGCCGATCTTGATCGTCTGGGCTTGCGCCTTCCAACCCCCTGCGGCGAGCAGGGCCGGACTCAGAGGCAAGCGCCCTCGAATGGTCCCTGGAGTCTGAAGTTCGATCCGGCCAAAATCCATGTCGTATCCGGGCGGCACATGATCCCAGGCCCAAGCTACGCGCGACAAAGCTTGGGGCTCAGCTTTGAGCGAGCTCATGCCAAGCAAGAGCGAGTCGACTCCGAGTTCGAAGCGGCCATCCGGTCCCGTCACATAGGTCGAAACTGGCGGCAAGGTCGCACGGCCCAGCCCAAAGCCCACCCCGCTAATTCGCCTTGGCCACTGGGTTAGCTGCAGGTTCACACCTGAAACCGGCTGGCCCTTTTCGTCCACGAAACGACCGCTGATCCTGGCGCGTTGACCGAGCGACTTGCTCAAGGGCTCCTGCGTGGGTGCTTTCGAATCCGTCATAGGCAGTGGCCCGCTGCTTGCGCGAACACTTAGGGCTGGATCCGGCGCACGCTCGCTCTGACCCAAGCCCTCCTGTTCGACATTCGGCGGTGAGCGCTGCAAGTCTCGACTGGGCGGTCCTATGGCCAGATCCGCAGCAGCACCGCCAGGATTATTTCGCTCGATCGACCACCACAGGCCCGCCAGAACAAGCAAGCACAGTCCAACCCAGGGGCCAGAGCGACGAGCGAAACCGGGCCTTTGCTGCGCAAAACTCTTGGGGCGGCTCACAAGAGAATACTATCCGGATCCGATCGCCAGGCTACGGAGCCCCTGGCGTACCTCCCCTACTGAGGTTGCTCGTCTTCGACGCGGAAGAAGCGCAGTTCCTCCCAGCGGCCTTCTAGATGCGTCTGACCCGCGTCATCGAGCGCGGAGAAGACCAATTGCGCGGTTTCCTTGGAATTCCAAAGCACTTGGAATGATTCCGGCTCGCGGCTATCGAAGCGCCGAGACAGCTCCCACCTGGCTTCCAGCAAAGCTTCGCGCTCGCCGCCGGTCAGGGCCTCCAGGCGCATGTTCAGCGGCCGGTAAGCGTCCGACGGATGACGCAGTTTGGATTGAAAACCGTGCTTCCCGCGAATGATCCAGCGGCCGGGCTTGAGCGTCACAGCCAGGGAATGGCCGCTCTCGAAAGCTTCCACCGGGACGCTCTCTGGATCGGACATCATGCCTTCGATGGTCCCATCGATGTCGCCGGGCTCCGCGCGATCGAAGCTTCGTTCCAGGACCCGTGGTAGCAAGCCATCGTCGGGCGCCGGCAGCCAGCCTTCCAAATTCTCCACGCTGGCCGTGACTTTGCTCTGGAACCAAATTCGCTGATCGTCTCGCAGCACAACGCGCAGCGCTTGGACACGCGGATGTTCCTGCCCCGCGAACATGTGCAACAAGTCCGCGCTGCTGACCATCCAGGGCCTGATCAGCACGCCGTCCCGAACCAGATCGGGAATGATGCGCCAGCTTCCGTCACCAGCCCCCTTGGTTTCGACGCGCACCGTTGACGCGCCGAACAGAAAAGTCCGCAGGCGCCCGAGCAAGGACGGCTGCACGCTTAGGCGCACCATCAAGGCCGGTGCATCGTACTCCTCTAGGCTCAGGAATTCGCCGAAGGCAAGCTCTTTCTCGAGCAGCACCTTGCGGCGGGGCGGCGCAGGAATGTCCGGCTTGCGTTCGAGCAGCAAGAGTCCAGCTTCCACGAGCACGGGCTGGTAGGCGCGCACGAGTTCCAGGTGCAACGGCTGGTCGTCCATCTGGGGCAGGCGTCCATCCAAGTAGGAATAGCCGGCCAAGACGAATTGGGGCGCGTCTTCCCCCAGGAAATGGCGCCGATTGAGCTCCGCCAGCTTGGGGGTGTACGCGCTGTAGGACTGGAAGATGGGCCGGGGTTTCCAGTTCAGATCGCTCACGATCGCCAAGGCCGCGAGTTCGGGAACGATGTCGATCGTGCGATCGCCTACGTACTGTTTCACTTTGCGCAAG
>JAKFYL010000412.1 GCA_021730845.1 Planctomycetota bacterium
GTGGAGAACGGATGCAGTGCGTCCCTGCAGCACCGTCTTGTCCCGGCGCTCCACGTTGCGGCGCATGCGCGCTAGCTCAGCGCGCCGCGCCAATGAAACGAAGAATGCCAGCGCAAGCGCTAGCACCACTGCGATCATGACAGTCCATGTCACCGGGAACGCCCTCCTGAACGGTTCACCGATGAATCGTTCGTCGGTGACCGGCGGCCCGAGACAGACTCAGGCAGTCCGCGCTCAGCGCTGAACAACGGCCGAACGCTGTGCAGGCAGGGAAGCCTGGTTGACATCATCAGCCTCGGCTTCGATCTGACCGCGCAAGGCCGAGGACTGGATGTAGCGCTTGGCTGCGTTCACGCATGCTTCCAGGCGCTTGTCCAGCTCCGCCGCTTGGTAATTGAACTGATCCATCTGGTCGGCGATCGCGCTGACCGCGGCCGAGTTGAAATCGTGCTCCAGGAACAGCGCGTGGTCGTTCAGGTCCAGGTTGAACGCGTCGTACGCAATCTGGGCCGCCACGGTCGCGGTCACCAACTCTTCGCAACGCGCGCGGGTCTCTTCCATGCGGGACTGACTGTGGGCGCGCAGCTTGGTATTGCCGAAAGACTCGAGGGATCGGGTCCACTCCTCGAACACTTCCGCTGCGGTCTTCTTGAGCGGCGGCAAGCTCTTGTCCAGGCGCTGCGCCTGAAGCGTCGACTCCTTGACCGTTTTCACGAGCGTGGCGTGGGCCGAAACGGCGTCGCCATCGAACTGGGGCCCCACGATCGCCATCAAAGCGTCGAATGCGCCGCGCGAACGATCCCGGGACAGCACCGCTTCGATTTGCACCTGTTCGACGCGGGTCAAGAGGTCATCGACCTGGGCCAAACCCTGGCCCGGCTTCTTGTTGAACGACGGCAAGGCCGAACACGCCCCCAGGCCAAGGAGCAGGGGCAGCGTGAGCAGGACGGCGGATTGGAACTGGCTACGGCGCATGACGGAGATCTCCACATTGGCCCGCGGCGGAATGCCTCGGACACCCACTGGCAACCAGGGTTTTTCGGCAGCCTTACCCGGCTCGCTTGAACCAAATTTCCGGTTCGAGGCAGCCCGCGACCCGGCTCCGGTCGTCGACCGCGGCCCTGCCCAATTCTTGGGTTGGCCGCCACCCTGGCCCATTGCCCGGCCCTAGCTCGAAGTGCCAGGGCGGAGATGCCCTGCCTGGAGCCAGCTAGGGGTAGCCCCAACCGCTCTGGGCCGGTGGGTGGGCATCCCCTACCCTCGGGGAATTGCGGATCCAGCTCCCGAACCTGCCCGAAGCCGCGGAATCCGTGAAACTATCCTTCCCGGTGGCGTCGCTATCGTCGCGAGGCTCGCAGATGTTTCCAGGGACCAATAGAAATTCGAGAACCAACGCAATGCACCATCGATCGCTGATTCAAAGGGTCCTCTTGCTCACAGCCACGGCAGGCCTGGCAGGAGCACAGTCGGACTTTCCGCCCACGCAACCGATGTACTGTGAGAGCCAAGCACGCCACCTCGACTATCCGTCGGGCGCCGCTGTAACAATGCCCAAGCGGCTATTCAGCGTGGATCTCGACGCAAACATGAACACGGACATCGCGGTCCTGGCCGCCGGGAGGTTGACGGTTTTTCATGAACCGGGTTCCGCGCGCGAATACTCCATTGTCGCGGAAAACGCCAACGACGCTTGCTCTGCTCCGGCTGGTTCTACGTTCCCCAACCTGTTGTTTCGCGTGGACAGCGCAGGTCTGCATGGCACGCAGTTCAACAAAACACTAGCTCAATTCGAATCCGTCGGCTCGACGGCCTTGCGGGGATGGCCGAACGCCAGCCGGGTCCACGCAACGTCGGACTCGACCAAGGTCTATTGCGTCGGAACGGTGGCCAACGGTCGCACGGTGCTCGCCGCGACGTACCAGCCCGGTTCCGGTTTCGCGGAAGTGGGCTTCTTCGGCATCTCCGCGGAAAGCACGACGCACCCTGCGCTGGACATGGCCCTATTGGACTGGGACGGCGTGCTAAGCACACCTCCCGTGATCGCGATCCTGAGTACCTATGGCTTGCACGTATACACACTTTCGGGAACACCGCTTGTCACGGTAGCGGGAACCACCGGAAGCGCCGCCATTGCCGCAGTTCGGATGGCGGACGGCAAACAGGGAGTCGCCTGGCTGCGCAACAGCACGGGAGCCAACCAGGAACTCGTGCTGTACGGTTCGTGGAGCGTCCCGGTGCAGGGACCCTACGCGATCGGCCCCAGCAACCACTACGACGGGTTGGTCGCTGCTGATTTCGACAGCGACGGCGATACGGATCTGGCGGCACGCCGGACGGGCTTGGCTCAAGTGCATTTCGTAACGAATCACAGCCAGTCGGACCCCGGCAACGGGTTCAGTGGGGTGCAGAATTTCCCCTGGTGCGACTTGGTGTATGGCATGACTCCTACAACCACCGCGAACACGCCAATCGCGTGGACTCCCGTGTACAACTTTTCGGTCAAACAGGCTGGTCCGGCCTACGACTTGGTACTGCCCGTGGTGTTGCCAGGACCTGCGGTCCAGCTTCGCATCGCAACCCCGGGCTCGTTGCCCTGCCCGGCCAGTAGTGTGAGGTCATCGAGTACTCCGCATCCGGTGTTTGCGTTCGTCGAACAATCGAGCGCTGCGTTCCTGAGTGACAATAACGGTCTGCCGTGGGATCCGCAGGGCTCCTTGCCCAAGAGACCCAAGTTCACGCTTACACTGAAAGATGGTTGGGCCAATGACGCGTTGGCGAACGCAATAGAGGTAACGGTTACGCGTCATACTGGACCTGGTACGTCAGGCAACTCGGTTACTGGCGCCATCTACGTGTATCCAACCCCTACCAGCTGGCAAGGCGGAAGCACCACCATTGTCCTGCCCTACGAAACCATACACGCCGACGACGGGCAGATGATCGGCTCGTACTTCAATTGGCCCGCACACCAAGAGTGGTTTGGCAAGGCCTACGTATTTCAAGTCAGGCGTGTAAGGATCAACGCCCCCTCTCCAACAGTCCTCAGATCGTGGGAGACGTACACGCTCGGAGTGTCGTTCGACGGGGCCTCTGGTTTTCCGTTGACCGCATTTGGGTATCCCGCCGATCACACCCCCATTCCCGTCATCGGCACGAAGCAATGGCTGGAGGGCCATCCAGGCTCAGGTACATTTCCCATCGGCTACAACGCCGTCAACACGTTTGCAAACCTGATGATCAATGGTCCGACGACTGCGGATCCTAATACCAACTCCGGCCCCGTACCCCTAAGTCAGCGCCCGCCGCCCGTGCCACCGCACGTGCCTCCGCTCGGCGGGGCTGTCTACTCGGAACTCCCGCCACAGCCGTAGCTCGCGCCTTGCGTGATGCGCTGCGGTTTGGGCCTAGCGCTTCGCAGCCGAATCGTCAGCGCGCTCCACACCCCACACCTCCCAGCTCGCCCAAAAGAAGGGGTGCTCGAACTCGCTAGAAGCAGCCACGATCGAACGAGCCTCGCGCACAGCCTGCGCGAGGCTCGTTCGATCGTGGCTGCTTC
>JAKFYL010000419.1 GCA_021730845.1 Planctomycetota bacterium
CCCTCGTCCAGCGCGCGGCTTGTTGGCCAGGCCGCGCGCGGTGAACCATTTGCAGCGTAGATCAGTACTTGGCCCAGTAGCCGGGCACCCATACCTTGCGTTCGACCATCTGGTGATGCCCCGGCGCTTGGCGCGTTTCCCACCAACC
This sequence comes from Planctomycetota bacterium, assembly GCA_021730845.1. Classification (GTDB taxonomy): domain Bacteria; phylum Planctomycetota; class UBA1135; order UBA1135; genus JAKFYL01. The sequence goes on from JAKFYL010000419.1 coordinate 149, forward strand.
GTCTTGGACTAGCACTTTGTACGTGTGGCCGCTGTAGGTCGTGCGGCATTCGTAGATCGGTTCATGCCAAATTTGCTGGCACGCGCCGGGCACCCACACTTGTTCGCAGCGCACTTCATAGTGACCAGGCACCCAGTGCTTCTTGTGCGAGAACTTGCCCCCGTAGGTATCGCAGCCGTAGCCAGGCGAACCGATGGAAACTTCGAAGCGTCCATGGCGCGTGTGCTTGGAAAAGCCCAAGGAGAACTCCTGGGCAAACGCCGGCGCGCTGCACAGCGCGAGGGCGGCCAGGGGGGCTGCGGCGATCTTGGTGAACAATCGGTTGGCAAACATGGCTGCTCCTAGTGGAAGACGCTGGAGGGCTGGGCCGGCGATCCGTGGCGTCGAACGCGGGTCGTTGCCTGAGGCAATGCGAACGGCGTGCCAAGCCCTTTCGGTGGGGAGCCGAGGACCTTTTTCGGCCCCCAGCCGTGGGCTGGGTCGGCAGAACGGGCTTTCCTAGCGCTCCCAACGATTGCTGCGTGGCCTCGTAGGTCGCCTGGGGGATACGCTTGTCCACTTCCGGAGTCACCCACCCATGCTGCCCTTGTCCTTCGCGTCTCTCGCCCTTTGCTTGGTCGCCCTCCCACGAGCGCGGGCTGGCGCTGCGTCCCTTTCGTCCAGCCTGCAGGAACCCACGCGCGAAGCGACTCCGCCCAAGGAAGTGCCGCCCAAGGAACCGCAAAGGCCCGCACCAGAGCGTCCCAGGGATCCGTTCACTTCCATGGATGTGGCGGCGGCGCTGGAGCGCGGCCTAGTCGAGAAGCGCCTCGTGCTGCTGGAACTGGTGCGCGGCTCTGACCCCACTTGCGCCGCGGCGCAGGCGCGCGCTTGGTCGGACGTCGCGCTCGTGGAATGGGTGTTTCAGCACACCTTGGGTGTGCGCCTGGACTTGGACAAGCCGCAAACCGGGGAACGCACGTTTGCTTCCGAGAGCGTGCCGATGCTGGTCATGCTCGACACCCGCGGCGGCGAGATCGGCCGCGTCGAGCTGAACAAGGAACCCGACAAGATTCGCGCCGAACTGAGTCGTATGTACGAGGACCGAGGCGGAATCGCGCTGGCCAAGCGCGCCGTGGAGGATGCGCCGCAGGATCCCCATGCGCACTACCAATTGGCGCGCGCCATGCACCTGCGCCGAGTCGAAGAGTCCGTGGCGGCCTACTTCGCAGCCTGGGATCTGCGCGAGAACTCCGCCGAGTTCAAGCCCTTTCGAGCCGTGCTTCCGCGGCAGGTGTACTCCATGGTGCGCAATTCGGCGAGTATCGTAATCGAGTTGCGCAAGCGTCGTGACTGGATCGTTCCCAAGTTGCTTGCGGGCGACCCCAAGCTCGACGACGCCTTGGATTTGGCCGCGATCGACGATGCGATGGGGGATGCGGGGCACCTGATCGAGATCATCGACATGGTGAACATGGGCAAACCGGCTCCGAGCGAAGTCCTGCGCGCTCTGGCTACCGAACGCGTGCTGACCAACTTGCTCTCGGGGCGGCGCTACGAGTTGCTGTCACAGATCCTCGGCGATGAGTTGGTCAACCTGGACCGGGATTTCTCTGCGTACGCTGCCGCGCTGCAAAAACACGCGGAAACCAGCCCCGCGCCTTCGATGGAACTCAGATCGACCCAGGGCAACCTGATGCGCCGCGCTTGCCTGTGGTACGAGGTCAACTTGGGGCTCGATCAGCCAGGCCCGGCCCAGCAAGTCGCTGATTTGACCCTGCTGCACCTGCCGAGCGCCTCGGTCTACGTTCAGTTGTGTTCCGTCGCGAACAAGTTCGGCAAGCGGGAAGCCGTGCAGCAGTTGTACAAGCAAGGCATGGACACCCTGCCCAAGGGGCCCGACCGTGAGCGCTTGCGCAAGGTGGTGGGCGTGGCGATCCTGGGCGAGCCGGAATAGTTCCCTAGCAGATGGGATGAAAAGGCCGTCCCGTCGAAAATGTCCCGTCGCGCGGCAAAGCGCTCTTCGTGGTGGCTAGGAACGCGACACAGGGGCGGCGGAAGCGGCCTTCCTGGCCGCTGAGCACGGCCCGACAAGCGTGACGACGCCGCGGTGAAGAGCGCTTTGCCTCGCGACGGGACTTTTTCGACGGGCTGCTGCGGATCAGGCCGGCACAGGCGGCTAGCGCGGCGTGTCGTCGCTGACTTGTTGGATGCTTCTGGTGAGCTCGTTGATCGGATCCAGGGCGAAGGCCCGCGCTTGGGCGGCTTTCGAGTCGGCCTCGCGCCCTAGCGCGGCGTACACGATGCCAAGACTGGTCCAGGCCGTGGCCGAGGAGGGCTGGGCCTGGGTCAGTGGCTCGAGCACGCTCAGGGCCTGGGCGTTGCGTTCGCGCTGGGAGAGCAACTTGCCGAGCCGGTAGGCTTCCAACGGGTGCCCGCTCACCAGGCGCTGCACCGAATCTTGGAACTCCAAGGGATCGATCGTCTGGGAGAACAACAGATCGTCCACGATCAGCTCCGGGTCTTCGGGGGCCCAAATGCGAGCCAGTTCCACGAGCGAGTGGGCTTGTTGCGTCATTCCGGCTTGGAACAGCTCGGTCTTCAAGGACTTGATGGCCGCCAACTGGTCCAGGCCGCAGTTCCATTCCAGGGCCAGCCGTGAGTGCAAGCCCACGTCCAATTGTCCGATGATCGCGGAAGCCACCAACTGGCGTGCGTTGGCGTCATTGCCGAACAGTGCCAGCGGTGTATCGTACTCGAGGCGCAAGTTCTGGTCGGTAATGAGTTCCGGGCGGCCTGCGCTCACGACCAATCGCTGCAGTCCACGCTCGTCGAGCAGGATGTTCTTGAGCAGAATCGAGCGCAGATCGGAAGTGCCGAAGTAGCGCTCTAGATCGATGCGCACGCCTGGGTTGGCGTCGAACAGTACTTGGGCTTGGTCCAGCCGCTGGGCATCCAAGGCTAGGTCTCCGGACCAAGCCAGGAGTACCGAATCGCCGGCGTTGATGCGCACGAGGAGAGCGTGCTGAAACGTGTCCAGGACGGTGGCCGCCACGCGGGCGTAGTCCTGAGGCGTAAAACTATACATCTGGATCCATTGCACGAACACTCCACCCGGACGCAAACGCGTGCGCACGAGCTGATAGAAATCGCGCGTGAACAGATTGGAAACGCCGGAAATCCAGGGATTGGTCGGCTCGGACAAGATCAAGTCGAAGGTGTCGCGCGTGCCGGCGAGAAAACTGCGGCCGTCGTCCAAGACCAGGCGCATGTCCGGGTCGGAATGCGGATCGTGATTGAACTCGGCGAACTGCCGCGCCGCTTCGGCCATGGCGGGTTCGATTTCCGCCACTGTGACTTTGGTGCCGTCCAGCAGCAGACTGCTGCCGGCCGTCGTTCCCGAGCCCATGC
>JAKFYL010000326.1 GCA_021730845.1 Planctomycetota bacterium
CGAATGGGCGGAATTCTCACTTTCCCACCGCTGGGCCCCGGCTCGCTGGCACCTGAAAATAAATTCCCTGCCCCCCCGCCGAGGCCCCTACGGACTCCAGATCTTGGCCTCCCCGGCCAGCAGGATGCCCGTGCGGTCGGCGACACCCGCGCGCACGCGATCGATGAGCCCCAGCACGTCCGCGGCGCTGGCGTGGCCCGTATTGACGATGAAGTTGGCGTGCAGCGGGCTGACTTTGGCTCCGCCCAGCTCCAAGCCCTTGAGCCCGCACTCTTCGATCAATTGGCCGGCGGAACGGCCGCTGGTGAGCTCGGGATCCGGATTCTTGAAGATGCAGCCAGCCGACCAGTCGGAGACCGGTTGCACGCGGTTCTTGTGCTGCAAGTACTCTCGCCCGCGCTCCCGAACTTCGCGCACGCTGGAAAGCTTCAGGCGCAAGACGGCCGCAACCACGATGCGCGCGCCTAGTGCACCATCGCGATAGCGCGGCTGGCATTGGCTGCGTTCCAAGTCTCTTACTTCGCCGCTTGGATCGATGGTCCGCACGCGCTCGACCACGTCCCACAGTTCGCCCCAGCGACCGCCGGCATTCATGGCTACACCGCCGCCAAGTTGGCCGGGCACGCCGATCAATCCTTCCAGACCGCTCCAACCAAGGTCGCGCGCCTTTACGACCAGCCCCGGCAGCGAAGCCCCGCACCACGCAACCAGGCGCAGGTCTTGCTCGCGATCTACGGGCGCCACGCGCGCGTCGGGCTGCGATTCTTGTTCCAGCCCTGCGCTGCCGATCATCGGCCGAAAGACCTTGTTCAAGCGCGCGGTCGAAATCACCACGCCTTTCCACAATCCGTCGGCGATGATCACGTTTGCGCCGCCGCCCAAGATGCGCACCGGACCGCCGTGCTCGCAAGCGGCGCAGACGGCCGACGCGAGTTCCATAGGATCCGCCGGCTCAAGCAGCCACTCGGCCTGCCCGCCCACGCGCATGGTGGTCCTAGCGGCGAGTTCCGCGTTGGGCAGTGCGGCGCAAGGCCAGAGCTTCGAGCAAGACATGTTTGGTATCGACGATATCACCCGCGCCCAAAACGAACGCGGCGCAGGGCACGGGAATGGTACGACAGAAAAGCTCGGCGGCACTGGCAGAATCGCCTCCGGCGCAGGCGTCGACGCCCATGGCTTCCAGGGCATCCACCAGGTCCGCGGCGCCGGCCTGGTGCTCACCGTCGATGTGACTGCGGGCGCCATACACATCGGCCACGACGACTCGATCGGCGAAACGCAAGGCCTCCGCGAATTCCGTCAGGAAGCGCGCCGTGCGGCTGTGCTGGTGCGGTTGGAACAGCACGCACAAGGCTAGGCCCGGATGCACTCGACGCGCCGTCTCCAGCGTCACGCGCACTTCCGTGGGGTGATGCGCGTAGTCGTGAACCAGCCGCACTCCGTTCACTTCGCCCCAAGGCTCGAAACGCCGGCGGGTGCCGCGAAAGGCTTCCAAGCCGCGCGTCGCAGCGAGCGCAAGATCCAGGGGCTCCACTTGGGCCTCCTTGGCCGCAGTGGCTATGGTCAAAGCCAAAGCCAGGGCCGCGTTGTCGACGTTGAATTGTCCGGGGACCCCCAGCACCACGTGGTCCAGGTGGAAGCGCGGCGTCGAGAGCGCAAACGCGAAATAGCCCGTGCGCTCGGCCAAGAGGCGCAGCTTGATTTCGCGGCCGAGCCGCCAAACTTCGCAGCGCGCGGCCTGTTCCACCGTGCGCGAAACGTCCTTGCCCACGACCAGCAATCCGTCGGGGTGGAGGCGATCGGCGAAACGCGCGAACGCCCCTTCGAGTGCGTCCATCGTTCCGTAGTAGTCCAGGTGATCCGCTTCCAGGTTCGTGATGGCTCCGGCACGAGGCGAGAGCTGCAAAAAGGAACGGTCGTATTCGCAAGCCTCGACCACGAACCATCCGCCGGGCTGCGCCGCGCACGCGTTGGTGTCGAGCGTGCGGCAGATCCCGCCGATCAATGCGCCTGGTGCCGAAAACGCCATGCCGTCGAGTGGCGAACCGGGCGCGCCGGCCGAACGCGCCAGGGCGCGCAAGGCGTGGTAAGTCATCCACGAAGTGGTGGTCTTGCCATGGGTCCCCGCAACCGCGATGGTGCGGCCGGCCGGACACAAGCGCGCCAAGAGTTCGCTGTACTTGATCACCGACAAGCCCCGCGCGAGCGCGGTCTGCACAGCCGGATCGTTTTCGGATACTGCCGCCGAGCGCACGACCAATTGCGCTTCGCCGGGAACGCGGGCGCACTCCCGTTCTCCAAGGAACAGTTCCACGCCCAGGGCTGCCAGTTGCTGCGTGTGCTCGCTGGCGGCGCGGTCGCCGGCGCTGACCACATGCCCGTGCGTGCGCAAGATGCGCGCTGCACCGGATACTCCCGCGCCTCCGCCGCCCAGAACGTGCACGCACTTGGGAACGCCCGGGATCAGGCGCTCCGCGAGTGGATTTCCCCCATCGTCTCGCGCCGTGTTCCGATCCGCATCGCTCAGCATCGTCTTCGCACCTTGTTGCTCCTCACCGCGTGGCCTATCAGGGGCCGAAGATGCTCGAAGCCGGACCGCGCTTCAAGCGCCTGGCTTCCGCCAACTAGGCCGGCCGAACCTGAAATTGGGCTCGCGCGGGCCGCGCGGATGCTTGGTCCGGCGGCAAGGCACGCCGGGCAAGGCGCTCGAGCAAGTCGAGCAGCCGCAGCGCGCCGTCCCTGGGCACCACGCCGTCCAGCGCCGCCGACATTTCCAAGCGCCTGGACTCGCCGGTCGGCCCGGCGGTGCGCGCCAGTTCCAAAGCCAATTCCAAGTTGAGGCTCGACTCCGGTACCAGGCGCGCGCCGCGGCCGAGCATGCGCGCGTTGGCTTCCTGGTGGCGATCAGCGTGATGAGGGTACGGAACGACCCACGCCGGACGCGCAAGCGCGGCAACTTCGGCCAGCGTCGATGCGCCGCCGCGGCACAGGACCAGCGTCGCGGCACGCAGGGCCGTCGGCACATCGTGCAAGAACTCCACGCCGCGATAGCCCAGGTCGCATTGGGCGGCTTCGGCCAGCTTGGACGGGCCGGTTTGGTGCAGCACCTGGACGCGTTGCTCGGCAAAGGTCCAGATGTGGCGCGCCACGAAACGGTTCAGCGCCGAAGCCCCTTGGCTGCCCCCCAAGACCAGCACCAAAGGAGCGAGCGGGTCGAATCCCAGGCGCTCGCGCGCCTGGCGCTGTTCGATGGACGTTGGGGCGCCGGATTGGAAGCTGCTGGCCAGCGGTGGTCCGGTCCAAACGTGGCGCGTGACGGGCTTTGCTTGCTCGCTCCGGGCTCCGGCGCGCGACTGACGCAGTTCCAAGGTCTGCGGCCAGGCGTGAGCCACTGCGCGCGCCAAGGGCGCGAGCCATTTGGTGGCCTTGCCCTCCGCGGCGTTGATTTCGAACAAGGCGACGGGAATTCCCAGCGAACGCGCGGCCAGAACCGCGGGCAGGCTGGTAAATCCGCCTAGGCCGAGCAGC
>JAKFYL010000030.1 GCA_021730845.1 Planctomycetota bacterium
CGTTCGAGTGGATTTGGCACACGCGGCTTTCCGTCAGGGCCAACATCTCGCCGATTTCGCGCATGGTGTGACCCACCTGGTAATACTTCTCCAAGATGAAGCGCTCCTTGTGGGTCAACGAGCGCGTGATGTAGGTCATCATGTCGCGCCGGTGCAGTTCGTTGATCGGGTCCTTGGCGTTCTTGTCCTCGACGACTTCCACTTTCTCGAGCGAGCTGTCGTCGTCGCGATCGTCCCAACGCTCGCTCAGGGAGAACATGGCCTTGGCGCGCGCCGAGGAGATCTCTTGAGTCAGCTCAGTGTGGTCCATCTCGAGCGCAGCCGCGAGTTCCGCGTGCGTAGGCTCTCGGCCATACTCGCCCTGCAGACGTTGCAGCATCTTTTCGATGCGACTGGCCTTCAGGCGCACCAAACGCGGCACCCAGTCTTGGGAGCGCAACTGGTCCAGAATCGAACCGCGGATGCGCGTCGTGCAATACGTCTTGAATTTGATGCCTCGATCCGGGTCGAAGCCGCGGATCGCATCCATCAATCCGAACAGGCCCGCGCTCACCAGGTCGTCCAATTCGATGGACTTGGGCAGGGTTTGCAGCAGGCGCTCCGCAATGTGACGCACGAGCGGATAGTGCATCTCCATCAACACGTTGCGCAGCTCGTGAACCCAGATTTCGTTGCGCGGCGTTTCCCGGATCGAGCGTCGGTAGTACTTCCACACCTCTTCGGTGGGCAGAGTGCGCAGATCTTCGGGAGTCGGAAGCACCGCAACCTTGGGTGCCTTGGGCTTGGCAGCTGTCTTAGCCTTGGGCAGGGCCGCCTTGGGCTCGCCTTGGTTGGATTTCCCGGCCTTCTTGGGCGCCGCGGCTTTGACGGGCGCGCGCTTCTTGGCACGGGAAGCGGAGCTGGGCTTCTTGGCGGGCATGGTGCGGTGTGGGAGGAGGAGCCGTAGGGCTAGTACTTGACCAGGGAGTGGACGGGAGTGTGTGCCAGGCGCGAGCGTCCGCCCAGGAAGGTCAGTTCGACGACGAAACAACAGGCGACGGGCGTACCGCCAATGCGCTTCACGAGGCGCTGCGCAGCATCCATGGTGCCGCCAGTTGCCAGCAAATCATCGACCATGAGCACGCGCTGCCCGGGCGTGACCGCATCGATGTGGATCTCGATCGTGTCCTTGCCGTATTCGAGTTCGTAGGACTCGGAAGCCGTTTTCCAGGGGAGCTTGCCGGGCTTGCGGATCGGCACGAAGCCCTTGCCGGTCGCCAGCGCCAAGGCTGCACCAAAGATGAATCCGCGCGACTCGATTCCGCACACCAGGTCGTAGCTGGCCGTGGGCACCAAGGCCTGGAGCGATTGCATGCAATCCGCCAAACCCTGCGGCGACTGCAGTAGGGGAGTGATGTCCTTGAACAGGATCCCCTTCTTGGGGAAGTCGGGGACGTCTCGGATGTATTGCTCTACCACGGGGGCATCTCCTTCGGCCATTTGCGGAAAAGACTTCTCACCCCCCGCGTAGCGCCGTTCCGAACTGGGGACTGCGGCTGGCCTGTCCCCCTAGGTAGGGGCCTTGCATGGGCGGGGAAGAGGGCTTCACCAGCCTGACACGCGATTGTTCACATTTCCTCGGGTGAAGCCAGCCCGAGTAGGTTCAGACCATTCGAAAGTGCGGCCTTGCAGCCCTCGATCAAGGTCAGGCGCGCACTCGACAGGCCGGGTTCCACGCCCAGGACGCGGTTTTCCACGTACCAGTGGTTGACTTCCCGGCACAAGGCCAGCAGCCAGGCGCTGATTTCGCTCGGCTGGGCAGTTTTCGAAGCCTGCACGACCACATCTGGGAAGCGTCCCAGAAGCAGCAAGATCGGTCCGGCGTTTTCGAGGCCGGCCAGATCGGCCTGGATCGAGCGCCAGTCGGATGGCGCCTTGCGCAGAATCGAGGCCAGCCGCGCGTGCGTGTACTGCACGTAGGGCCCGGTCTCGCCCTCGAAGGACAGCACTTCCGCCAGGTCGAAGACGACGTCCTTGGCGCGCTCGCGTTTGAGATCGTTGAAGATCAGAGCTCCGATGCCTACTTGCTCGGCGACCTGCTCGGCCTGGGCCAAACCGGGGTGCTTTTCTTGGATGATGCGGCCGGCTTCTTGGACGCAGGCGTCCAAAACCTCCTCCAAGAACAGCACCTGTCCCTTGCGCGTGCTGAGCTTGCCTTCGGGTAGCCGCATCAAGCCGAAGTCCACGTGCTCGACGCGCGGCTCCCAGTCCAGCTGCATGCGCTTCAAGACCGCTTTGAGCTGCCGAAAGTGCAATTTTTGTTCCGCGCCGACCACATACAAGCAGCGCTCGAATCCAAACTCGTCCCAGCGCAAGAACAGGGCTGCCAAATCGCGCGTGGCGTACAGGGTGGTGCCATCGGACTTGCGCAGCAGGCAGGGCGCCATGGTCTTGTCGACCGTCTTCAAGTCGACGATCAACGCGCCTTCGGAGACCTCGGTCACGCCTGCACGCTGGATGCGCTCTACGGTAGCGTTCAAGTGCGGCTCGTAATAGGCCTCGCCGCGCACCAAATCGAAGCGCACGTCCAGACGCCGATAGGTCTTTTCGAATTCGGCCAGGGAAAGTTCGGTCAAGCGGCGCCAAATGCGTCGAACCTCGCCTTCCTTGCCGCTCTCCAGTTCGCGGAAGGCCGCGCGCGCTGCTTCCGCCAGGCTCGGATCCTGGGCCTCCTGTTCGTGGTAGCGCACGTACAGCGCCAGCAGGGCTCGAATGGGGTCCTGCTCGAGATCGAGTTCACCTCCCCAGCGTTGGATGGCGGCTACGAGCTTGCCGAACTGGGCTCCCCAATCGCCGATGTGGTTGATTCCCACCGTGCGGTAGCCCAGCCGCTGGAAGATGCGCAACAAAGCAGCGCCGATGATGGTGGAGCGCAGGTGCCCCACGTGCATGGGCTTGGCGATGTTCGGAGACGACAAGTCGACCACGATCGTGCGCCCCTGACCTTCGTTGGACGCGCCGTAGTTTGGTCCGGCCTTGGCAATGTGCTCCAAGACCGACTTGGCCAGCAGCGCGCGCTCGATGCGGAAATTGACGTAAGGGCCGGCGGCCTGTGCCGTGACGCCGCTCACCGTGCCCGCGAATTGCTCGGCGATCTGGGCGGCCACCGCCAGCGGAGCCTTGCCTAGCGCCTTGGACAATTGGAAGCAAGGCAGCGCCACGTCGCCCTGGTGCGCCTCCCGCGGCCGTTCGAGGCGCAGCGCGTCGACGTCTATTCCCGTGCGCGCAGCGACAGCTGCCCGGATCTGGTCAAGGAATTCTCTCATCAGAACAATACGGTATATCGGTTGTCGGTTCGGCGACGGTATGGCGTGGCGGCGGTATGGCGTGGCGGCGGTATGGCGTGGCGGCGGTATGGCGTGGCGGCGGTACGTGTCGGTACGTGTCGGTACGGCGGTACGGTACCAGGCTCGAATCCCACACCTTCGGTGCCAGGCTCGATTGCGGTGCGCGCCGCGGCGCGCACCGCAATCGAGCCTGGCACCGA
>JAKFYL010000350.1 GCA_021730845.1 Planctomycetota bacterium
CACCTGCACTCCGTGCTTGTGCAAAATGGCGGCGTTCTCGATGCTCGATCCGCCGGGGCGTACGAATTCCTCGCTTTTGTTGCGGCGTTCGCGAGGCGTGATGATGGCAAACGCGCCGGCGCGTCCAAGTTCGTCGGCCACGGTCCAACCCTCGCGGCAGCCCTCGATGACGGGTCGAAAGCCGTATTTGCGAGCTAGGGCCGCGATCTCGATCAAATCGCGCCGGTCTCCGCTGGCGAAGCGGGCCACGTTCTTGCCTTCGAGAATCGCAAGCACGCTGGCGTCGACGCCCTTTTTCTGCGGTTCTTTCAGATTCTTGTCGGTCTTCTTCTTCTCTTCCCAGGTGCGGTAATCGCGCATGTACTTGGCGGCCGCTTCGAGCTTTTCGATCAGGGCACGCCGGCTGCTGGGGGATGAAATCGAGTACACGAGCGAAACGTTGTAGCCCTGGCGCAGCACAGCGTCTTCGATCTCGCCGCGGCGCAACTTGACCGGAATACCGTTCTGTGTGGCAGTCGTGATGCCCACGCCCAGAGCGATTACCATGCGGAAATTGAACGGGTCGAGGGTGTCCTCGAATTCACCGCCTGCCGTGCCGAGCAGTCCCAGGGAATTGATCGCCACCAGTCCGGGATAGATGCGCAGGCCCGTGGCGTCGAGAGTTTCGGTTTTCTCCGGCAGCGTGAGGTCGTAACCGATCTCCTCGATCACGCCGTTCTTGGCGAGCACGCTGGCGCCGCGCAGGAATGCGCCGGTACCGGTGTAGACGTCGCCGCCGATCACCGCGAACCAAGTGTCCGCTTTCTTTTCCTTGTCGTCCTTGGCGGCGTCCGCGGTTTGGTCGGGCTTGGCCTCCTTGGCTTCGGCTTCCTTCTTTTCACCCTCTTGGGGCAGTGCTAGCGCCACTCCGCACAGGCTCGCGAGAGCCAAGCACCAAGCTCCCACACGCGCGCGACCGATTGCCAGGCTCATCACAGTCCCTCCTCGAATACCAATGTGCCTTCGAGCATCACCGCTCGAACTTGGGTGGCCGCCTCGAAGGGGTCCCCGCTTAGAAACAAGAAGTTGGCGTCTTTGCCCACTTCCAGGCTGCCTACTCGTTCCGCCAAACCCAAGATGGCGGCCGGCTCCAGCGTCACGCCGCGAAGTGCGGCATCGCGCGGCATGCCGGCGGCGACGATCTGTCCAACGTCACGCAGCAGGTATTCGTAGTTGAACACCGAATCGCCGCGCGGAATGAAACACACCAGCGCGCCCGCGGCGGCCAGCTCAGCTGCCGGGTTGCGCTGCCGGATCGTGCCGGGGTGCAAAGTGATTTGAGGCTCCATGACCACGCGCGCCTTGCGCTCGCCAATGGCCTTGGCCACGTGGAACAGGTCGAGTTCCCTCGTCACCGGCACACGCAAGGCCCACTCGAACTCCTGTTTTTCGATCGCGTCCAGCCAGTGCAGCCAATCGGCCGCTTGGCTGATGTGCACCAAAGCGCGCGCCTTCTTGTTGCGCAGGTCGAGAAACGGCTTGACCTTTTCGTCCGGAACCGGCGGCACGAATCCTTCGGCCTTCTTGTCGGTGGACTTGGCTTCGGCGGCCTCCGGCTTGGGATCCTCCACGCTCGAGGCCTGGCCTTGTGCGCTCTTGTCTTCCTTCTTTTCTTCCTTCTTTTCTTCCTTGGCCTCTTCCTTCTTCTCTTCGCCCTTGGGTTCTTCGGACTTCTTGTCCGCAGGCTTCTTGCTCGTCTTCTTTTCTTGGTCCTTTTCCCACTTCTTGCGCGCTTCCGTTTCCTTCTCCAGGTACTCGTCGACCTTTTGGAAAGCGTCTTTGATCATTTTCTTGGACTTGGCGTCCGAACGAAAAACGATCGTCAGGTAGCTCGCGGGAGACAGCAGCATGGCTTCGCGAGACTCGCCGCTGGGTCGAATGGCAATCGCTTGACCGGGCACGCCCGTGCCTGGCGGGTACTGACCCATCGTCGTGACACCGCAGCGCAGCGCTTCCGCGTACACACGGCTGGGCGGAAACAACTCCGGTGTGGTCGTCCGCTGGGGCTCGAATACGGAACCCACGCCGCGCGATTCCAGGCCCAAACGCGTGTACGGATTCACCAGACCCGGCATAACCGTCCAGTCCGGACGATCGAGCACCGGAATACCGCGCTCGACGGACAGGTCTTGGCCAATGGCCGCGATCTTGCCGTCCTCGATCAGGATCACGGCGTGCTCGATGACTCCCTGGGAGATCGTTTCTGCCCGTCCGACGCGGATCGCGAGCAGATCCGAAGCGAACATCGGTAGAGACAAGGCCAAACATTGCAAAGTGCCCATCATGTCGTTCCTTTTCGCCTAAAAGCGTTGTCCGTCCTTTTTTCGATCGTATTCGATGCGACCGTCGATCATGACCCACTCGACCCGGGAGCGCGGGTCCAGCGGATTGCCGTTGAATACGACTAGATCGGCGTCCTTGCCGCGTTCCAGACTTCCCACGCGGTGATCGATGCCGATCGAACGCGCAGGAGCGATGGTAATGGCCTTGAGCATGAGGTAAGCGTCAGATCCGTAGCGTGCAGCCATGCCGCCTTGCAGGCTCAGCTCCTCTTGCGGCACCACGGGCGAGTCGGTGTTCAAGGACACCAGGGGCGAACCATGCTCGATGTACTTGCTCGTGTATCCGACGAAAGACCCTTCGCGCGACGACAGGTAGTCGATGATGCGCGGACCGTTGTTCATCGCAATTCCGGACTTGCCGGCAAACTCGGCCACTTTCCAACCGTCGAAACAGCCGTGGCTCAAGATCGAGCGCACCGGATACTGCTCGGCCCACATGCGCACCACATTTCCCACGCCATCGCTTCCGGCGGTGTGGATCAAGACGGGCAGCTCCTTGGTATGCACTTTCATCAAGTTGGCCAGGCGCGGATCCTTCCGGCCTTGGGCTGTGGCCGCGCGCGCTTGCTCGTTGACGTCTTCCAGAATCCAGCCCAGGCCCGCGCGAGTGGCGCCAAAATCACCGGCTCCACGTTCTGGGTTGTAGGCTTGCGCGACTTTCATGCCGCCTGGATCGGCCAAGACGCAATCGGCGTAGCTGGCGTGCGCGCCCTTGGTCTTGTACAGCACGCCAAAACCGGAGATGCTCGATCCGCTTCCGGGAATGCCGAATAGGGTCGTAACGCCTCCGGCGAGAGCGCGAGCGATGTTTGGGTTGCCGGTTCGAATCGCCGGTGAAGTGCGCAATTCCACGTTGATCGGGTACACCGAATCATTGGTGTCGCGAAAGCCATCCGATTGGATGTGTGAGTGCAGATCAACGAAACCCGGCGACAACCAACCTTCGGCCAGATGCAGCGTCGAAAACCCAGGCGGAACGACGAAATCGCGACCGACAGCTTCGATCTTGCCGCTGCGCACGACCACGGTCCCGGGGCTCAGGACGCGCTCTTGGCTATCGAAAGTGATGACTTTGCCGCATTGGACTACCCAGCCCGTTTCGCCCGGCAGCAATGCGGCGATGGGT
>JAKFYL010000190.1 GCA_021730845.1 Planctomycetota bacterium
CAGGCTCTCGCGCTCGGGAGCATGGAAGACCTGGGCGCGCGACGGCGGGCGCTTCTTCACGCTGCCGCTGGTGTCGACCGCTCACCCCACGCTCGGGACGCCCAATTTGGGCATGTACCGCATGCAGGTGTTCGACGACCAATCGACGGGTATGCACTTTCAGATTGGCAAAGGCGGAGGCTTTCACTTGGCGGCCGCCGAAGCCGAGGGCAAGTCATTGCCAACTGCAGTCCATCTGGGCGGTCCGCCGGCTTTGATTCTCGCGGCCATCGCGCCGCTGCCGGAAAACGTGCCCGAGATCTTGCTGGCGAGCCTGGTGCTCGGCCGCAAGCTGCGCGTCGCGCGCCATGCGCGCACTGCGCTACCGATTTTCGCGGATGCGGAGACAGCGTTGATTGGAGAAGTGCGCTGCAACGAACGCCGGCCGGAGGGTCCCTTCGGCGACCACTACGGCTACTACTCGGAAGTGCACGACTATCCCGTGTTTCACTGCCACACTCTGCTGCGCCGGCGCGACGCGATCTTGCCGGCCACGGTCGTCGGCAAACCGCGGCAAGAAGACTTCTTCCTGGGCGACTACCTGCAAGAGTTGCTGGCCCCGCTCTTCCCGGTGGTCATGCCCGCAGTCTTGGACCTGTGGAGCTACGGAGAAACCGGCTACCACTCCCTGGCCGCCGCCATCGTGCGCCAACGCTTCGATCGCGAAGCACTGGTGAGCGCCTTCCGCATCCTGGGCGAGGGCCAATTGGCCTTGACCAAGTTCCTGCTGCTCACCGACAAACCCGTCGACTTGCGCGATTTCCGCGCGGTTTTGCCTCACATTCTGGAGCGCGCCGACTTCCGCACGGACCTGCTCCTGATGCCGAACTTGTCGATGGATTCCCTCGACTACGCCGGACCCAAGATCCACCGCGGCAGCAAAGGCGTGCTGCTGGGTCTGGGGGAACCCAGGCGCAAACTGCCGCGCGAGTTCTCGGGCGCCTTGCCTGGCGGCGTCGCGCGCGCCGAGGTCTTTTGTCCCGGTTGCTTGGTGCTCGAAGCGCCCGCGTTCGCCAAGGAACCTTCGGCCGCCAAACGCATCGCCGCCGACCCATTGCTCGGCGACTGGCCGCTGGTCGTCCTGGCGGACGATGCGCGGCGCACGGCGCGCTCGAGCATGAATTTCTTGTGGTCGACATTCACACGCTTCGATCCCGCGGCCGACATCCAAGGCGCGCGTGTGGAAGTAGTCCACAACCACGCGTCCTTGAGCCCGCCGATCGTGCTCGACGCGCGCATGAAGCCCAACTACCCCGCCGAGCTCTTTTGCGACGACTCGACCGCGTCGCTGGTCGAGCGCCGCTGGAAGGAGTACTTCCCTAGCGGGGGCGTGGAAATGGGCGACTCGCAACGCGCGCATTTGGATTGAATGCGTTGCAACCTCGCTCGCCACCAGGATCGCGGGTCGCCGCGCGGCCCCTGGAATGCGGGTCACTAGTCACTGGATGCTTGCACCAGTGCCGCGCCTACTTCGACCGCAAGTACTCGCGATCGCAGGCGGAGTGCATAATTACGGATTCCTCATTGCGCTAGTGGGTACCGACTAGTGCAGCACAATGACTGCAGGGGTGCCCGGGATATCCCGTTGTTCTACCTGGACGGTCTGTGCTGCGACCCTTCCGCTAGAACCTCGAACTTCGACCAGACAACTCGATCCGATGCTCCCATAGGCACCGGGATCCAAAGTTCACGCCCTTCAAGGGGAAATGTGCCGTGCCCAGGCCAGCCTGGCCCTGGCACGGCAACATCTCTCCTATAGGAGCCGCCACGCGTCGTAGACGCTGCAAGGCGTCGGCGCCGGCTTCACCTTCGCACGGCTCAATGTGCGGTCTCGTCGATCCGGGGCGCCAAGGCTAGGGAACAAACGTCACACGCAAAGCGTTCGAGAAGTTGAAAGTCTCGAGAGCGCAATAGGAGGTATTGTCTCGATACCAAACCTGAAAATATCGAGTATCGCCCGCCGACCAACCGCCTTGCGCGATCAGCCCTGGGCCCCATGCAGCCCAGCCCACGGGAATCGGTCCAGGAGAATTCGTGAACTTCACCTCGAGGCGCTGGATGTTCCCCCCAGCGCACATCAGGCCGTCGCCGAAAACAACCCCCGCTCCGGCCCCGAAAAGACCATCGCCGGCGAACAAGAGCGCAGGTGTGTTCACTGGAGCCAAGGAAACGGATGGCTGCATATCGTCGGCGCTGACGCTGTTTGTTCCGAACGCGTCGATGTGAGCACCGAATCCGCCAGAATGCCCGCAGCCCTGTTTGGTTCCAGACTCGGTCGCGTTGCCGCACGGGCACGGCGTTCCACTACCGTCCCCACTGCAAACCGATGTCATCATTCCGAGCGGGCGAAACACGACTGTCGTCCACTCAACCGAGTCGCTCACGAACACCTCGTTGTCGCTCGCCGCTACGGCGGTCGCAAAATTAGTGTTTGGGCTTGCAAGGCCGTATGTCAAGGTGTCGCTCAAGATCCAATCCTGGCCGACTCGTTCGTACACGTAGGCCTGTCCAGGATTGGCGGTAGGATTACCTCGACTGCGCCCAACTACCATTTGATGGTCGGATACGTGCACGTCGAAGCCGAAAAGGCGCAGGCTGTCCGGTCGAGACAATTCCACGGGAGTCGTCCACGTGCCAGCTGACCCTATCTTGCGAACCGCGTACGCTTTGCTCGTTCCGGGAACAGCTGTGCCGTAAGCGTCTGGCGCCCCGATCACGGCATAGTGCTCGTGAATGGAAACCGCGGCGCCGAACTCGCTTCCCGGGATACCGACCTGCGGGAGGATCTCCGTGCGGTCCCAAGTTGATCCATTCCAATGATAGGCGTGGACAGCGCCTAGCCCATTCTGCGAGTTGTTGTCCGGCGCGCTAACGAGAATATTGTCGCCGGCGATGGACACGGACCAGCCGAAGTTCGTATCGGATCCAAGTTGGGGCAGGGGCAGCAGCGTCGGCGTCGGATTCCACAATCCAAGCGCGTTGCGCTCGTACACGAAAGCCGCTCCCGGTCCATTGCCGAGGTGATCCACGCCAGGGGCCCCGGCCACGATGCGATTGCCGTCTATGTCCACGCTGTAGCCCAAGTAGTCGAGATTCTTGGGATCTGGGTGCGTAAGGCGAATTACATGAACCCACGAACCGGCTACCAACTCGAACACGTGAACGGCCCCTTCGGAAGCGTTTCCAACGGATGAACTCTCGCCGATCGCGCTGGCGACAGCCGTGGTACCGTCGATCGCAACGTCATGGCCGAACCCGGTGTCCAGGACTCCGCGCGGCGGAGGAATCAACTCCTTGGCATTCGGATTCCACGCGATACCTTGCTTTTCAAGTGCGAAGACTCGACCGACTTGCATCGCCAAAGACGCCTCCACACCGACGACTAGACGTCCCGAATCGAAATCGATGCTCACGGGCCCGCTCGGAGTTCCAAGGCGTTGCACTTCGTTCCACGCTTCAC
>JAKFYL010000416.1 GCA_021730845.1 Planctomycetota bacterium
AGGGTCCCAATAACCGTGTTCGATCGGAGCCGAGCATGCTAGGCGCGAAATTGCATCTGGTCGACGCTTTCGCCCACGCGCCGTTCACCGGCAATCCGGCGGGCGTGTGCCTTCTGGAAAGCGAAGCGCCGGCGGCGTGGATGCAAGCGCTGGCAGCCGAACTCAAGCAGTCCGAGACCGCCTTTGTCGTGCCCATGGAATCCGGCGCAGCGAGCACGCTCGGCCCCGCCGGCACCGCCAAACAGTTTTCTTTGCGCTGGTTTACGCCGACCAGCGAAGTCGATCTGTGCGGCCACGCCACATTGGCCAGTGCGCACGTACTGTGGAGCACCGGCGTGCTCGCCGAGCGCGAGCTCGCGCGTTTCCAAACTCGCAGCGGCTGGCTGGCCTGCGCCCTGCGCCCCGATGGTTCGATCGAAATGGATTTTCCCGCTCATCGACCGGTCGCGCACGAGGCGCCTTTGGAACTGGCTGCGGCCCTTGGTTGCCAGCCGGTGTGGATAGGAAAAACGCGCCTAGATTGGTTCGTCGAGCTCGCCACTGCCGCGGAACTCAAAGCGCTGCGACCGAATCTGGCGCGCCTGGTGAACCTCTCTGTTCGCGGCGTGATTGTCACCGCGCCCGGCGAAACGGGATCGGGAGCGGACTTCTATTCGCGCTTTTTCGCGCCCGGTGTGGGGGTCGACGAAGATCCTGTCACGGGTTCGGCACACTGCGCGCTTGGGCCGCACTGGTCCGCGAAATTGGGCCGCAACCCACTGGTGGGACTGCAAGTGTCGGCGCGCACCGGTTATGTCGAAGTCGAAGTGCACGCCTCGCGCGTGGCCCTGCGCGGGCGCGCCCGCAGTGTTTTCTTCGGTCAACTTGCGGCACAGGATCCGTAAGAAACCGCGCCCGAGCTTGCGCTTTGCCGGCGCGGGAGGGATCGTGACACCCGCGCACCAAACCACGCCGCCTAAGGGCCGGCGCTTTTTCCCGCGGCCTTTGGGTCCTTTTCGCCATACCCCTATGCAATCCATCCAATCGTCCTTCGACCGCCGTTCTTTCCTCGCTCATTCCTCCGGCGCCTTGGCCAGCTTGGCGCTTACGCCTTCGCTAGGACGCGCGTTCGGCTCGACGCGCGCCGTGGAGAAAAAGCGCATCTTGATTTTGGGCGGTACGGGATTTCTCGGGCCCAAGACCGTCGAAGTAGCGCTCGCGCGGGGCCACTCGGTGACCGTGTTCAATCGCGGCCGCACGGAAAAGCGCATCCCGTTCGAGTTCCAGAACGTGGAGCACCTGTACGGCAACCGCGATCCGCTGCTTCCCGCCGACGACGAGCGCGGCCCGGACAAGGCCCTGTTGCGGCCGGATGCTTCGCCCAAGGGTCTGGAGCAGCTCGCGGGCAAGACCTGGGACATCGTCATCGACAATTCGGGCTACTACGTGCGCATGGTCAAGGCCTCGGCCGATTTGCTGGCCGCCAATGCCAAGCGCTACATCTTCATTTCGTCGATTTCGGCCTACGGTGGCGCCGCGCCGATCGGTGGCGACGAGGACACTGCCTTGGCAACTCTCGAGGACGAATCCGTCGAGGAGATGGGCCCGGGGTTTGCGCACTACGGCGGCCTCAAAGCTGCTTGCGAGCGCGCTGCGCAAAAGGCCTTCGATGGCCGCTGCGCCGTCGTGCGCCCGGGCTTCATCGTCGGGCCCGGCGATCCGACCGACCGCTTCTCCTACTGGCCGGTGCGCATCGATCGCGGCGGCAAAGTGCTTGCGCCTGGAACTCCCAAGGACCCGGTGCAGTGGATCGACGTGCGCGACTTGGCCGAATGGCTCGTGCTGGCCGCGGAGAACGAAACGGCCGGCGTGTTCAACGCCATCGGGCCCACGGCCGAGTGGGGCAGCGTGCTCAACGCTTGCGTGAAAGCCGCCAGCAAGCCTAGCGAGCTGGTGTGGGTCGACGAGAAGTGGCTGGGCGAACATGCCAATCAGCCCACCGACAATTTGCCCATTTGGCTGCCGGCGAACGGCGAAACGGCGGGCTTTCACACTTGGAAGAACACGCGCGCCGTGCAAGCAGGCATGCGCTTCCGCCCGGTCGACGACACCATTCGCGAGATCCTGGCCTGGTTCCCCAAGGAGATCGATCGCCGCAAGCGAGTGACCGCCGAGCTCATCGAGCAGGCCAAGGCCAAGGGCGCGCCGGCTCCGAATCTTCCCGCCGATCCCACGCAGCTCAAAGTCGGCCCCAGCGCGGAGCGCGAGCAAGAGCTGCTCGCCAAATGGGCCGGGCGGCCGCAATAGGTTTCTCTACCGGCCCGGGTGCCCATTCGCGCACTTGGGCCGGCGCTTGTTGCCTTGCGCCCGGCTCGCGTGAAGCGGGCTGAGGACTCGGAAGACCGCGCGTCTCAGCCGGCGCTAGCCGCCGACACCTTAGGGCAACAATAGGCGGCGTAGGCCGCGCGCGCGGCGAGTGCCACCTGTTCCTCCGGCACGGCCGCGATTTGCACCGTGACTTCGCCGCCGCCCGCGAGTTCACCGGCGACTACAGACTCGACTTCGCCGCGGCGCAGGACCTGCTCCAAACTGCGTGCGTCCAGTCCGCACCCGTGCACCGCGATGCTGGCAAGTCCGGTCACTACGCGCGCCTGACTTTCCAGGGTCCTCACCAAAGACTCCCCGGCCGCGCCGCGCGCGCTGCACAACCAGCCGTGCGCCGGTGCGGAAAATTCCAAGCACGTCTCGGGCGCAAGGCGCGCAAGTTCCAGTCCGATCTGATCGCGCCCGCCAAGGTCGCCCGCAATCCAGCTCACCTGGCGCCTGGTGATCACAGCCGCGATTGCCTGCGCCGAAGGGCGGCTGGAGAGCTGCGTCCCCGCGCGCTCCGGATGCGCCAGGTGTGCCACGCGCGCTGGAATTCCCCTGGCCGCCAGGGGATCGAGCGCTTCGGCGTGCAGCACGCGCGCGCCCAAACGTGCGAACGTGCTGGCGGTATCGAAGGAGAGTTCCGGCAACACCGGCGCCTGCTCCACCAGGCGCGGATCTGCACTGTGGATGCCAGCCACGGTCTTCCAGAAAACACACTCACGGGCGGCCAAGGCGGCCGCGATCGAAGCTGCGCTCAAGTCCGATCCATTGCGTCCCAGGGTCGTCAGTCGACCGCTTTCGTCCGCGGCAATGAAGCCGGTCACGACGGGCAATTGGCGCGCCCCGTACAGCCGGGCGATTTGCGCCTGAACGCGCCCGGCGGAGTCCGCCAACGGGCGGGCGTGGCCGTGGTTGGAATCGGAGACCAGTCCCAAGTCGAAAGCGTCGACGGCTGCGCTCTGCAGTCCGCGCGCACGCAGCCCGGCGGCCACGATGCGTGCGCTGATGCGCTCGCCAAATGCAAGCAAGTGATCGCGTTCGAGCGCCAGAAGTTGGCCGCGCTGCTCGATCTGTGCGGCCAGCAAATGCAGTTCGGCGAGCCAGCGATCAAGCAGCTCCGAGTCCAGACCCAATTCGGCGACCAGA
>JAKFYL010000187.1 GCA_021730845.1 Planctomycetota bacterium
GGAGTGCTCCCATGGCTCGCCGCGGCGGGTACCAACCGGGCAGCTTGTGGCCGGCAAGCTCGCCAAGTATCCTCCCCCGCCCCACGACGCGCGGAGAGGTGGCTGAGTGGCCGAAAGCGCCGGTTTGCTAAACCGGTGAATCCATTTTAGGGTTCCGGGGGTTCGAATCCCCCCTTCTCCGCCATTCCATTGCCGCACCGTCTTGACACCGCGGAATCTCGCGCCAAAGTTCGCTTTGGCGCCCGATGGCCGATCCTGGCGGCTGGTGCTCTGCTCCTAGGCGCATGCCAAGCGCAGCGCTCCCTGCGCATCACGTCCGTGCCCAGCGGCGCGCAGTGCCGCGTGGACGGCGAGATCTTGGGCACGACGCCCGTGGAAATGGATTTCGTGCACTACGGCGGACGACGCGTGACGCTGTATTTGGAGGGCTACCTCACCGACTCGCGCGTCGTCGATTTGAGCCCGCCGTGGTTCGGCTATTTCCCGTTCGACATATTCAGTGAGGTGCTCTTTCCGATCGGCTGGCAGGACCGGCACCAGGTGCAGGTCGTCATGCAACCGGGTCTGGACACGATTTCCGAACCCGACTTGCAATCGGTGCTCGACCGGGCCGAGAGTTTGCGCCGTGCGGGACCGGAAGGTCCGGCGCTCGAATCCGTACCTGGCGCGCAAAAGCAGTCCGCCCCGCCCGCGCCGGCACCTGGGGACAAATCCGGCCCCAAGCAATGAGCACCACGCCGGCAGCACGCGGATTGCGCGTCACGGTCATGGGCCTGGGATTATTCGGCGGCGGCGTGGAGACAACGCGCTTCCTGGCGCGACAAGGTGCGCGCGTCACGGTGACCGACGAACGATCGGCCGGCCTGTTGCGGGAGTCCTTGGAAGCGCTCCGCGACGTCGAGTTTCAAAGCGCACTGGGCGGACATCGAAGTGAGGACTTTTCGAGCTGCGATTGGGTCGTGGCCAATCCGGCCGTCGATCCAACCCACCCTCTGCTCGAGCTGGCGCGTAGCTCCGGCGTGCGCGTCACCAGCGAAATCGAGTTGTTTCTAGAAGCCTGTCCGGCGCGCGTCGTCGCCATCACCGGCACCCAGGGCAAGAGCTCCACTTCGCAAGCGACCTTCCAATTGCTGCGCGCGTGCGGCATACCCTGCCACTTGGGGGGCAACATCGGACACTCCCTGCTGGGCGAGCTGGACCAATTGCGCCAGGAAGACGTGGTGGTGCTGGAGGTGTCCTCCTACCAGCTCGCGAGCCTTTCCTCGATCGCGAATTTGCCGTGCATGGAGGCCGTGGCCGTGGTCAACGTGCTGGCGGATCACTTGGAGCGACACGGCACGATCGAAGCCTACGAACAGGCCAAGCAGCACCTGGTGCAGCTTGTGCGCACGTCCGGAACGGTCGTGCTCAACGCCGAGGACGAACGCGTGGGCCGCTGGAAAGTCGCGCGCGGGCGAGTGCTGTGGGCCAGCCCCAGCGGCAAAGTGCCCGCAGCGCGCGCACCCCTGCGCATCGAGAAGGAGCGCTTCTTGCTCGGCAGCGAGGATCTGGGATCCACGCGCGACGTGCGCTTGCCGGGCAGCTTCCAGCACACGAACATGCTCCTGGCCCTGGGTTTGGCGCGCACGCTGGGCGCACGCCCGGAGCAACTTGCAGCGAGCATTGCCCAGCTCACGGGCCTCGAGCATCGATTGCAAGACCTAGGCCTATTTGCCGGCCACCGCGTGTGGGACAACGGTGTCTCGACCACGCCGGATTCGACCATCTCGGCGCTTGGCGAACTGCCAGGACCCGTTTGCCTTCTAGCCGGCGGTCAAGCCAAGCGCCTGCCGCTTGCCGAATGGATCGATTGCGTGCATAGGCGCCAGGCGCGCGTGATCCTATTTGGGCGCTCGGCGCAAGATCTTGCACGGGCTTTTGCCGAACGCGGCGTGGAAACGTCGACCGCGCGCGATGTCCCCCAAGCCGTCGCGTTGGCCTACGAGCTCATGCAGCCTGGTGAGGCGTTGCTGTTTTCACCCGCCTGTGCCAGCTTCGACGCGTACCGAAATTTCCGCGATCGCGCCTTGGATTTCCGGCGCGCGCTGCCCATGGCCCCCGAGCCCTTGGCCCCGAAGGCACAACCGGCCGGCAACGCGTAGCAAGCACCAGCGGGCCATGCCTATCCTCCTGCCACCGACACCGCTTGCGCCCTACTCGCGCTGGCTGCTGGAACGCTCCGCGGTCTATGCCAACTGGCTGCTGGCCGACCAGGTCGAGCCGGGACACCTGCTTGGCGTGCTGATGCAAGTGGAAGAATGCGCGGCCTATCAAGCGACCCTGCGCTGTTTCGCGGATCCCGAGACCATCGCCGAAGAGTCGCGCGCCCTGTGCTCGGGCATCATGGTCACCGGGTCGAACGCGTCCTTGCCCTTTTCGCCCTTGGGCCTGGCGACGCTTCGGCGCGCGCGCCTGCTCGCCCGCGATCACGCCGCGCCGGCGGTCGAGCCCGCCCACCTCCTGCACGCTGCTTGCAGCGAGCTACCGGCCGAGTTGGTGGCCGCCTTCACGCACGCGGGATTCGACGCCGTTAGGCTGGCCGGCGCCTTTGGACCGGCCGCGAGCACTGCACAGCGGGCCGCCTTGCCGGCCGCGTGGGAGCGCGAAAGCGCTTTGTTTGCCGTGTTTTCGGAGGCCGCCAAGCGCACGCTTTCGCTGGCTGCGCGTGGCGCGCGCGAAGCGCGCGAGCCCAACATTTCGTCCGCGCACATTTTGACCGCGAGTCTGGCCCGCGAACCAGGCCTGGCCGCCCAATCCGGAGTGACGCTTTCGCGCGCTCGGGCACTGCTGCGCGAAAAGACGCACGATCACAGTCCGCTCCCGGACCACGCGCTGCCTGCGGACGATGAACTTTCTAGCCTCGTCAGCCGTTGGCAAGCGGGTACGTCCAGCATGGCCATGCTAGGCGACCTCCACGGCGCGGCCACCAGTGACATCGCCAAGTTGCTCATTCGTCAGCGCGTGACCCAAAGTGCCTTGGAGCGTTTGGCGAAGGAGCTGGAAGATCCCAAGGACCCACCTCAAGATCCCGAGCTGGCGCACAAGCTCCCTGGTGCCCAGACCTAGCCGTGGAGCTGACCGGCCCCTGGACCGGCGCTGGCCTCGCCGCCGGGCTGGGCCGGGGACCGCGCACCCGTACGAGAAACGGGCTTGGGGGGCACGGAATGGGATCTGCCGCGGCCCGGAACCGAGCTTTGGATTGGCATGGCATTGCTCGTGGGCTATAGGTGCTGGATGATGATGGGCAGAGATGGGAGGCTGGCGCCGAGCACCTGAAAAGTCGGTCCGGCTGCCCCGCCCCGTCCACGCCACCATGCTCTGCGATCGCTGCAAGGAAAACAAAGCCACGGTGCACGTCACCGAGATCGTGCACTTGCAGGGACCCATTGCCGCCCCTGCGGCCGACGGCTCCCCGGCCGCAGGGGCGGCA
>JAKFYL010000269.1 GCA_021730845.1 Planctomycetota bacterium
CTCGGAACTCCGCGTCGAGACGTGCGGCCGCGTGGCCCGCGCGCTGCTCGTTGGGGCCCGGCGCGCGGTGCAAGAAATGCTCGGCGCCATGCGCAAAAAGCCAAGGAACATTCGATGAAGGGACCTTTTCGAGGCAGTTTCGCCGCGTTGCCTACGCCCTTTCGCAAAGGCGAGCTCGACCTGCCGGTGCTCGGAGAGCTGATCGACTGGCATGTTTCCAGCGGGACGAACGGCGTGGTGCTGGCGGGCACCTCGGGTGAAAGCGCCACGCTCTCCGACTATGAGCGCCGCAGCGCGATCGAATTCGCGGTCCTGCATGCACGCGGACGGCTGCCGGTCATTGCCGGCACTGGAACGAACAACACGCGCCAGTCGGTGGACCTGACGCGCTTTGCCGAAAGCGTCGGCGCCCAAGGCGCGCTGTGTGTCACGCCCTACTACAACAAGCCCAGCCAGCGCGGCCTGGAACTGCACTACGGCGAAATCGCCGGTAGCACGCGTTTGCCGATCGTGCTGTACAACGTGCCCGCGCGCACGGGTGTCGACTTGCTGCCGGCAACGGTGCAGCGCATTGCCAAGAGCCACGCCAACGTGGTGGCGATCAAGGAGGCTTCGAACTCATTGGGGCGTGCGCGCGAACTGGCGCAAATCGACGGCTTGGCGTTGCTCGCCGGCGAAGATGCGCTCATCGCGGACTTCATGGGACTGGGCGCCGACGGCGTCATCGGCGTAGTGGCGAACGTGGCGCCCAAGGAAGTGGCCAAACTGTGCCGCGTCGCCGCGCCGGGAGGCGATCCGGTTCGATGCGCCGAGTTGGTAGCTTGGCTCGCGCCGCTGGTGCGCGACTTGTTCATCGAGACCAACCCCGTGCCACTGAAAACCGCCCTTGTGGCCATGGGGCGCCTGCCCGACGGCGAAGTGCGCCTGCCGCTTGCGCCGTTGGAGCCCCGCAACGAGAGCCAACTGCTGGCCAGCTTGTCCGAGGCCGGGTTGCTCCCACGCGCCAAGCGGTAACTCCTGGCCCCGTGGGCCTGTAGTACGACGTCTCGAATAGTCGGCTGGCGCTGGCGTATAGAAACGCGCACTAGGCGCAAGCCGCTGAGGAACGTGGGCCCCCTGTTGGTTGCCGGCGACCGCAGCGCGAGCCGCACCCGAACCTCATCCTTGCGTTCCGCCCAACACCGTTCGCTTTCTGGAGGCAACCTCGCGCTTCGCGCAGCGCTGTGCTCGCGGGCGGGATGGCCGCGCTGGCGCTAATCGCCTCCGCGAGCCTGCCGGCTTCGGTGTGGGAGGAAAATCTTGCGTCCGCGCCTTGGGGTGCGCTGTTCTCGAATTGCCCCGGCTGCCCGCTGTGCGGCATGACGCGCGCGTTCGCCCATCTTGGAGCTGGTCGGTTTGCCCAAGCTCGTGCACTGCATTCGATGGCCGTGCCGGTTTGGCTCGCTACGTGGGGCGTGGCGCTGCTCGCTCCTTGGCTGGCTTTTCGGCTTCGTTCCCGCACTCGTTCCTAGGAGGCCCGACGCATGTGTGCATTTGCAATTGTTTCGATGGTCCTCAGCGCGATGTTCGTGCTGACGGGCATGATTCCGTGTTTGGTGCCGCTCAACATCGTCGGCGTGCCGGCCGCGCTGGCAACTGCGTTGCTCGGTGCTTCGGGTTTGTTCGTGGACCGCGACCCGGTCACCAAGGCTCGCCAACACACGGGCGTCTACATGCTGAGCGTCATCGTGGGCTTGGGGCTGGCGCTGCTTGGTTTTTGGCGCATGTCCCTGGGCGGTGGGATTCTTTAGCACTCGCTAGCTAGCGCCCGTACGCGGTTGCTGCCAGATCGGCTGCGAGCCGCCAAAATGACACTTGCGGAGCTTTGGGCCGGCCTTGCCGGCCCTTTGCGCGATGGCAGCCAGACGGCACGGTGATTGCCTTCCCACGCCTGGAGGCAAATCACAGCATGGCGACGCAATTCACGAATTTGGCAGCAGCAGCCCTGCAGGGGGCACAAAAGCTGGCAACGGACTCTGGTCACCCCGAGCTCACGCCGAGCCATTTGGGAGTCAGTTTGCTGCACGAAGTCGCGGGCATGCCCGCGGCGATCCTGAAGAAGTTGGATGCCGATCCGCAGTTGCTCGCGGGCGAGTTCGTATTGGCGCTCGATCGATTGCCGCGCACGAAGGGCGGAGGGGAACCCGCTGCCTCGCGCGCACTCTCGGATGTTTTGGGGGAAGCTCAGGCGCAGGCCAAGCGCCTAGGCGACGAGTACGTCTCGACCGAGCATTTGCTGCTGGCCCTGGCCAAGAAGGGCGGCCCGGAAGTCACACAGCTCCTTTCGGCGCGCAAACTCACCTTTGCCAACATCGAAAACGCGCTGCGCACCGTGCGCGGCAATCGCAAGGTGACGAGCCCCGACCCCGAAGCGACGCTCGAAGCGCTGACCAAGTACGCGCGCGATCTGACTGCTGACGCGCGCGCTGGCAAGCTCGACCCAGTCGTCGGGCGCGACAGTGAAATCCGGCGCGTCATGCAGGTGCTTTCCCGGCGGCGCAAGAACAACCCGGTCCTGCTCGGCGATCCGGGCGTGGGCAAGACCGCCATCGTCGAAGGACTGGCCAATCGAATCGTGGCCGGCGACGTGCCTGAAACCCTAAAGAACAGGCGCGTTTTGGCCCTGGACTTGGGCGCATTGCTGGCCGGAGCCAAGTACCGCGGTGAGTTCGAGGAGCGGCTCAAAGCGGTATTGAACGAAGTCGCGCAAAGCGGCGGCGACATCGTGCTGTTCATCGACGAATTGCATACGCTGGTGGGCGCAGGCGCTGCCGAAGGCGCGGTCGACGCGGCGAATTTGCTCAAGCCCGCCTTGGCGCGCGGCGAACTGCACTGCATCGGGGCGACGACTCTGGACGAGTACCGCAAGCACGTCGAAAAGGACAAGGCGCTCGAGCGGCGGTTCATGCCGATCCAGGTCGGCGAACCGTCGGTGGAAGACACGATCGCCATCCTGCGCGGCCTCAAGGAGCGCTACGAGGTGCACTACGGTGTGCACATTCTCGACGAAGCGCTGATTGCCGCGGCACGGCTCTCGGAGCGTCACATTTCTGATCGCTTCCTGCCCGACAAGGCCATCGACCTGGTCGACGAAGCAGCGGCTCAATTGCGCTTGACCATCGATTCCTTGCCGCCGGAACTCGACGGCATCGAACGCTCCCTGCGGCGCCTGGAAATCGAACGCAAGGCGCTGGAAAAAGAAAAGGGCGAAGACAAGCGCCTGGCGGAAATTGGCCAAGAATCGGCCGAACTCCAAGAAAAGGCCCAGGCCCTGCGCGCGCGCTGGCAATCCGAGAAAGACCTGATCAGCACCATCCGCGAGGGCAAAGCCAAGATCGAATCCCTCAAGCAAGAAGCGGAACGCGGCGAGCGTGAAGGCCAGCTCGAGCGCGTGGCGCGCGTGCGTTACGGCGAACTCCCGGCTGCGG
>JAKFYL010000108.1 GCA_021730845.1 Planctomycetota bacterium
GTGGAGGCGCCTAGCGGGTGTGCAGCCTGGGGCCGGCGCCAAGGGCAGGGGCGCGCGTTTTTTTTCCGGAATGTCCGCCTCGGAGCGGGGTAGGTAACCTGATTGGGTCGACCGCTGTACAAGCATGGGGCCTATCGCCAGCGGCCTCATTAGTCGACCTGATTTCGGCCGATTCCTTATCTGGAGAACTAGATTCGCCTTGAACGACCTGCTCAGCATCTTGACCGGTGTGGGACTTGCCGCCGCCTGCGGCTTTCGAGTGTTCGTGCCGCTGCTCGTGCTGTCCTTGGGCGCGCGCTCTGGGGCCATGAACCTCTCGGAGGGTTTCCACTGGCTCGGTTCCGATTTGGCCTTGCTCGCGTTGGGCGTCGCTACGGCGCTTGAAATCGGCGCCTACTACGTGCCCGTGGTGGACAACTTGCTCGACACCTTGGCGACACCGGCTGCGGTAGTCGCTGGCATTGCCGCGTCGGCGGCGGTCATGGATGGGCTCGATCCTTGGATGCGCTGGGTGCTGGCGACCATCGGCGGCGGAAGCGCTGCGGCGGCAGTCCAAATCCCGACCGTACTGGCGCGCGGGGTCTCGAGCTTGACTACGGCCGGTACGGGCAATTCGGTCGTCGCGACCGGTGAACTCGCGGCAGCTTCGGCGCTGTCGATCGCCATGATGATTCTGCCCTTCTTGGGCGCGGCGCTCTTGGTCGTGCTGACGGTCTGGCTGGTGCGCCGTTACCGTCGCGCGCGCGCCGAACGCGAACTGGCGCTGTCCCCGGCTAGCTGAGTCCGGCGCGCGCCAAAGGCGCTTGCGTGGCGGGCCCTGGGCCCAGCGGGTATCTTGCCCCCTCCCATGGCCAAGTCGAAAACCACCAAGCGTCCCGCCACCACCACCGCACTCGACCCCAAACAAGCGCGCGCCTTCGTCGATGGCGTCTGGGATTCGACCATCGTTCCGACGCTGGTCGAGTACATCAAGATCCCCAACAAGTCGCCCGGTTTCGACGCCCAGTGGCGCGCCAACGGACACATGGACCGCGCCGTGGAATTGATCGAGGGCTGGTGTCGCAAGCGTCCGATCGAAGGCTTGCAGATCAAGGTCGTGCGGCAAGGCGAGCGCACGCCGGTGATTTTCATGGAGATCCCGGCTTTCCGCTGCGAGTCCAAGGAAACCGTGGTGCTCTACGGGCACCTGGACAAGCAACCCGAGATGGTGGGTTGGAACGAAGGACTCGGCCCTTGGACGCCGGTCCAGCGCGGTGACAAGTTGTACGGCCGCGGCGGAGCCGACGACGGCTACTCTGCGTTCGCGTCGCTGACCTCGATCGAGGCGCTCCAAAAGCAGGGCGTGCCCCACGCGCGCTGCGTGGTGCTGATCGAAGCCTGTGAGGAAAGCGGCTCGACCGATCTGCCGTTCTACGTCGATCACCTCAAAAAAGAGATCGGCAGCCCGAGCTTGATCGTGTGCTTGGATTCGGGCTGCGGTAACTACGACCAGATGTGGCTCACGACGTCGCTGCGCGGCCTCGTGATCGGGGTGCTCTCGGTCGAAGTGCTGAACGAAGGCGTGCACTCCGGCGACGCCAGCGGCGTCGTTGCATCCAGTTTCCGAGTCGCGCGCTCCCTGTTGTCGCGCGTCGAGGACGAAGCCACGGGCGAAATCTTGCCCAAGGATTTCCACGACAAGATTCCCAAGGAGCGCCGCCAGCAAGCCAAGGCCGCGGCCAAGGTCCTAGGCAAGGACGTGTACGCGAAGTTCCCGTTCGTGAAGGGCATGCAGCCGGTCTTGAAGAACACGCAAGAATTGGTGCTCAATCGCACCTGGCGTCCGGCCCTGGCGATCACCGGCGCGGAGGGCATTCCGGCCGTGAAAGACGGCGGAAACGTGATGCGTCCGCGCACCGTGCTCAAGCTCTCGCTGCGCCTGCCGCCCACCTTGTCGGCAGACAAGGCACAGGCCAAGTTCAAGAAGCTGCTCGAAAAGAACCCGCCCTACGGCGCCAAGGTGCAACTCGACACCAAGGACCACGCGGGCTCGGGCTGGAACGCACCCAAGCTCGATTCCTGGCTCGAACAATCGGTAGCCGGCGCTTCCAAGACCTATTACGGCAAGCCCGCGGTGTATATGGGCGAGGGCGGGTCCATTCCCTTCATGGGCATGCTCGGGGAGAAGTTTCCCAAGGCCCAGTTCTTGATCACGGGAGTTCTGGGACCCGGGTCCAATGCCCACGGTCCGAACGAGTTCCTGCACATCTCCTACGCCAAACGTTTGACCTGCTGCGTGGCCCAAGTGATCGCCGACCACGGCGGTCGCTAGTCGCCGGCTGCAGTCGAGCGTACTGGGGCCCTTAGCTCAGCGGTTAGAGCGGGCGACTCATAATCGCTTGGTCGCAGGTTCGATCCCTGCAGGGCCCACCCTGTTTTTCTGCCCGCGTCGTGGCTGCGAGCAGTCAGGAATGTGACCTTGAGGATAGTATGAGACTAGGATCGGCAGGCCAGGTTCCACTCCGATGCGGGGGTGGGCCAGCGTCCCCCAAGGGCAGCACTCACTCCAGGTACTTAGCCATGCGTCTCCAAGCTCTCGCGTCCGCCCTACTGATGTCGTGCGTTGGGCTAGCAGCCTCGGCTCGGGCCCAGATCGTGCCCGTGGGGCCGTTCACGGGCAACGCGTCGGATAGCTTCGAGGCCATTCAAATGCCCTACATCGAACTTCCGTGCGCCGAACCGTTCGTGTTTGGGACTGTGGCCTCGCTGTGCGACTCCACGGGCCTGGGGGCCTACATGGGAACGAACTGGTTCGGCAACTGCGCGCTTCAGCCGCGCACAGGGAATTTCCTCGCCTCGACCAACGACGGCTTCGCCATCTTTACCTTCGGCCAAGACGTGTCCACGTTTGGCGGCTACTTCGCCAACTTGGGCTTGTACACCGACGCGACCGTGCGATTCTTCGACGCCAGCGGGTCGCTGCTGGGGACTCAAACCGCGGCGATACCTCCCACATGCACCTGGGTGTGGCACGGTTGGCAGTCGCTTGGAAGCCCCATCCGCCAAATCCAGATTGCCTCCAACAACGGGTTCAACGGCCAGTTCGTAATGATGGACGATCTCGAGCTCGTTACCAGCAACGGGTGTGCGCCCAACGCACAGTTGTACTGCTTTGGCTTGTTCAGCACCCACGGCTGCCTCCCGGAGATGGATACCCTGGGCACGCCGTCGATCAGTTCCCCCAATGGGTTCAAGCTGCAAGCCCAGAAGTTGGAGACCTTTCAAAACTCGCTCTTGTTCTTCGGACTGAGCGGACCGAGCAGCCAACCATTTTTCGGCGGCACGTTGTGTGTCAATCCGCCGCTGTTCCGGCTTGGATTGGTCAATTCTGGGGGCACGGGCACGCCGCCGTTCTGCTCGGGATCCGTCAGCTACAACCTGGGCGTGTTGCTGAACCATCCGACCGGTGGATAGCTCATATATA
>JAKFYL010000203.1 GCA_021730845.1 Planctomycetota bacterium
AGGATCGTTGAGGGGCAACCCCTCGTGACCAGGGCACGACGTGAATCCGGGGAACAGTTGAAAGCCGCTCACACGCGCCGACGCCAAGGGCTCCAGCTCGACGGCATCCCCGGCCAAGCCCGCGGTGGCGCACGTATCGGCGATGCCGGCGCCCCCGCCCCAAACGCGTTCGTTGCCCGAAGCGCTCGCGATGCACTCGCTGCCAGGCTCGATTCGAACTCCGTCGCCGCCGTTGCCGGCAGGCAAGCTCGAACCTTGCGCAGCAGCGCCTCCGTCGCCTGCCCGCAGGGTCGAATTCACGAGTTGCACGCGCGCGTTGGTTCCAAGCAGCAGCGCGTGACCACCGTCCGTCGCGGCCAGGCTACCTTCCACAGCTCCGCGCTGGCCCTCCAGGTTGCAGTGGGCGATTTCCAGGCGCGCGTCGTAGACGAACACGGCCTCCATGCCGCGCGCTCCCCCGGGGCTTTGGATCGAGCTCTTGTGCAGCCGCACATCGTGGCAATCGTCCACCCGCACGTGCTCGGCACTGCTGAAAGGAATGAGCTGAGGATCGGGCACCACGGAGAGTCCGTGCAACAACACCGGGCCCTCGTTGGCCGTCACGTGCAGCGTCACGATGGCCAGTCCGTCGATTACGACCTGTTGCTCTCGCGTGAGATTCTGCACTCGGCACACGGCACGCGCCGCGGCCCCGGGCTCGGCTTGCAGCGTCAGTCCCTTGGAGAGGGAGAACTGCTGGTATAGCCCGGGCTTGATGAGCAGCAAGTCGCCGTCCGCAGCGGCATCGATCGCGGCTTGGATCTGGGTAAAGTCCGTGCCTGGACCGCTGTTCAAGTCGACGATGTATATCTGGCCGGCGAGAGCGAAAGCGGGCAGGGAAAGGATCGAGGTCAACATGGTGGCGATCTGAAAAGGGGCCATTGGGAAGCCGTTTGCAAGCCTCGGGCGGCACGCCCACGCCCCTCTCCAAGTTATCACCGGCCAGGGATCGCAAGCGGCAATCTCTGCCAGATCGCTAGGTGCCGCGCAGTCCCTTCCCTGTCCTGGTTTGCCCTGAGGGCAACAAGAGGGCAGACGCTCGCAACTAGGGCCTTAAGGCTCCTCGATCGCGTTCGCGCCTTGCGCGCGTGCGGGACTGTCCGCGGCCAGTTCGAACCGGCCCCCGGCGGCGTCCAGAAACATGGGATCCTTGCCGCCGCAGGCGCCTATTTCCTTCACGGGCAAAATCGGCAGACCGCGCCCAGGGTCATCCTCGCAGTACCAGTAGTTGCGCGCGAATTCGAAGGTTTCCGGTGCCGTGTCGGGACCGATGTTCAAGAACACGGTCACATCGCTGGCGCGGTACACGATCAAGTTGTCTTGAAAATGTCCGTTGCGGCAAGGGAGAAAATCGGAGGCATTGGTTTCCTGGAGGATCCGTGCGACCCATTTTCTCGGCTGATAGAACGTATTGAACTGGACACTCGCACCATCGACGCCGACGAAGGCGATGGGCGCCTGCGAACCGAGAAACGTGCAGCGCGCGACCGAGATCGAGCGCGCTTCGAAACCCTGCGGATGCGGCCGAAAGTACTGCATGCCGGTCGAACCACCCATCTGGATGGCGCGCTGGCCGGCGTGTTCGAAGCGCGAAGTACGAATCGTGATCTCGCGGCTGCCGCCCTTGGCCTGAACGCCATTCGCTGCGCCGTCGATTTCGAGATCGCGAATCGTGCACGCCTCGATCACGCCGCGCTGGCAACCGACCATGTCCACGGCCGATCCGCCGCGGCCCCAGCGCTCGATGGTGCAGCCGATCACGCGAAAATCATTGACGCCCGAAAGCTTGATCCCGTCGTGATTGTCCCGACCGCCGCAGTCGCGCAGCTTCAGGTTGCGCAGTTCGACGTGATGCGATGGAGTCTGGTAATTGCCGCCGTCGTCGATGTTCAGACCGTTCGCAGGAGCCCCGGCGACCACAAGCCCATCGAGCTCGAAGTGCGCAACCGCGGAGAACTGCAAGCCCCGACGAAAAACCGGCGGAGAGTCTGCGTCGAGCGCGCTGACGACGATGGGCTGCCCCGCCTGGCCGCGAACGTTGGAAACCGCTACGGCCTGGTAGTCGCCGGGAGCCACCAGGATCCGCGTGCCGGGCTCCGCTTCGGCTAGCGCCCGCTGGAGCGCGTCGGTGCCGGATACCTCTACGACTCGTATGGGTTCACTTGGCAAGGACTCTTGCCACAGAGACATGGCTGCGATCAGTGCGCACAGCATGGCTCTAGCCTAGCGTCCTTTGCGCCCGAAGCATGCCTGCCAAGAGCGCAACAACATCTTCGTTCATGGTGCTGTTGTATGCCCTCCGCACCTACGGGTGCGGGGGGCACTCTTTTCATGTCGCTCGGTGGCGTCCGAAGACTGTGCACCGCGCTGCCATGCGGGACGGCGGCGATGAGTTCTTGGATCGGAGCAGAATCCGAGCTCGGACTGCCTTCCCGATCAACGCTGTCTGCCTGGCCAATCACGGCGCGCGTGGAAGGGGGGCCCTTTTCTGCTTGCCGCCGGCAGAGGATGCCTGGAGGCGAATTTCGCCGACCATGGGTTGGCCGTCTGTTGCTACAGTGACTGCGTTCTTGGCGATTGTTTTCAGGTTTCCGTCTCTACAAGAATCGCTGCATGAAACTGGCAAACTACTCGCGCGGCTGCCCAGCGGCCTTCGGGCGGCTGGTCGTCTTCACGATTGCGACCTTGGTGGCTCTCCCTGGGCGTGCTAGCTCTCAAGATTCTGGGGAAAGTCGGACGATCGCCTGGAAGAGCGGCAGCTACACGATCCGGCGACAGGACATCGAGACGAAGCGCAGATTGTTGGCCGTGACATCTGCGGCAACCGACGTCAAGCACTTCGTCGTTCAGCTCGATCAGCCCCTAACTACGTCCAAACGTACAGAGCTCCAGGATGCGGGGCTCGAGCTACAGCAGCCTCTAGGGCGCGACGCCTTCTTTGCCGCGTGGCGCCCGAGTGGAGACGTGGATTTGGTCTCCGCTGATCCGACAATTCTTGCCATCGAGCGGATTCGCACGCAGTGGAAGTTGCACCCAGACTTGCTAGCCAAGTCTCCGCCAAATTGGACGAGTGTGCCCAGTGACGGTCGCGGGCCTGATCGCTTCGCCGTCTACCTGCTGCTTCACTGGGATGAGATCCCGAACGGTGACGTTATCGATGCCATCCATCGACGTGGCGGTCGAATCGTCGGCGACCTGAGTTCTGTCAAAGGCGCGGTGGCCGAACTGCCGCTTGAAGAAATAGGTGCGATAGCAGGATTCGAAGAAGTAAGTTGGATCGAACCCGCACTTCCGAGATTGCAGCCAGCTAACGACTTCACTCGCTGGCGGTGCACAGTGGACGCAGTTCAGTCCGCGCCGTATGGGCTCCAGGGGAACGGCATATCGGTCTACGACGGAGCCGCTTGGAGCCC
>JAKFYL010000141.1 GCA_021730845.1 Planctomycetota bacterium
TGGTGGCGGGCGTCTCCTTGGCCGCTGCCAGCTCGATCTCGGGCTTTTGTTTCTCCGCGGCGGGCGCCGGCACGGTCTGCCAGCTAGCCGCGCTCAGAATCAACAGCGGCAGCATCACGGCCTGGAACCCCTGGGCTGGGGCCGATGATCCCCGTCTTCCTCATCGCCGTCGTCCTCGTCTTCGTCCTCGCCCGATCCCTCCTCGGAAGACGATTTCGATTTGGCCCCGCTGCCGGCCTTGGCCGCTTTCTCCTGTTCCTTGGCGGCCGAAACTTCGATGCCACTTTCCAGATCGGCGATCTTGCCGCGCGCGTTCTCCAATTCGATGCGCGTCTTGATGCGCGCGCGCTCGGCCTCTTCACCGGCTTTGCGCCGCGCGTCCTGTGCGTGCACGAGCGCCCGCTGCAGCTTGCGCTCGGTCATGGCCATTTCGCCTTCTTCCAGGTCCTGCTTGGCGCGTTTTACCAGTTCGAGTTCGCGCGTAGCGAATTCGATGCGGCGCTGATGCCGTTCGAGCACCAGGTCGCGGGTCTGCTTGCCGGTAGCGTCCAGGTTCGCTTCCGCGGTGTACATGGCCTGCATTTGGGCCAGCTCTTGTCCGTTTTCCTTGACCTCCGTTTGGGCCTTGTCGATTTCTAGTTGGGCTTCGTCGAGCTTGTGCACGCGCGTCACGTTCCTGAACCGCTGCAGCGCAATCTGCGCTTCATTCACGGTTTGGTCCGCTTGGGCCAGGGCGTGATCGTGGTCGGCCAGCGTCGACTGCACTTCGCTCTCGGTCACTTGCAGTTCGAGCCGGGCCATGGCCAATTCCCGCGCTTGCTTTTGGGCCTTGGCCGCCTTGGCTTTTTCTTCCGCAACGCTCGGCGCCGTTTGCTTGGAAGACTGCGCGGCCGCGGCTTGCGCCGGCTTCGCCTTGGCACCGGACGACAAGTCCACTGTCGCCGCGCAACCGGCAAGGAGCCACGCCATGGAAACGGCGATCAGCCTTGCGGGAACGTGCACCAGCCTCAAGGAATGAAAAGGAACACGAATGCTTGGATCGCTCAGCATGAACGCGTTGGATTGTGGAAGGGGCCTCGGATCAACGGGACGCTGTGGGAACGCCGGACCATCATGCGGCCCCGGGCCCGGGCTGCAAGCCTCTAGGCCAGTGGAGTACCAATCGTTCGACAGTCGCCCTGGGGCTGTATTACGCTCTTTGCCCTCGCCTACCGACGTTTCGGGAGGCTCTCCAGCAGCTTTCGTTACCCCGTTTTCCTATGACCCACGGCGTATTCCAGGTTCCTAGTCCGGTCAACGACCCCGTGCGCGGGTACGCCCCCGGTTCCAGCGAGCGCAAGTCGCTGCAAAGCGAACTCTCGCGGCAGGCGGGCCTGTGCCTGGATATCCCCCTGATCATCGGCGGCAAGGAAGTTCGCACCGGGCGCACGGAGAAGGTCGTCATGCCGCACGACCACGGCCACGTGCTGGCGAACGTGCACATGGCAGGCAAGGCCGAAGCGAACCTGGCCGTTGAAGCCGCCACGAGTGCGCGCGCCGCCTGGGAGCGCACACCCTGGCACGAGCGCTGCGGCGTGCTCTTGCGCGCCGCGGAACTCTTGGCCGGCCCCTGGCGCGATCGCATCAACGCCTCGACCATGCTGGGCCAATCCAAGACCGCGCACCAAGCCGAGATCGACGCCGCTTGCGAAATCGTCGATTTCTTTCGCTTCAACGCGCATTTCGCCCAGCGCATCTACGCCGAGCAACCGCAGTCATCGCCGGGCGTATGGAACCGCCTCGAGCACCGCCCGCTGGATGGATTCGTGCTCGCCATCACGCCCTTCAACTTCACCTCGATCGCCGCCAACTTGCCCAGCGCCCCGGCCTTGATGGGCAATACGGCCATTTGGAAGCCCGCTACCACGTCGGTGCTCTCCAACTATTACCTGATGCGCCTGTTCGAGGCCGCAGGCATGCCCGCGGGCGTGATCAATTTCCTGCCGGGCATCGGCTCCCAAGTTGGACCGGCGTGCCTGGAGGATAAGCGCTTAGCCGGCGTGCACTTCACGGGCTCGACTGCGACCTTCGGCTCGATCTGGTCGACCGTCGGCGCCAACATCTCGCGCTACGCGCAGTACCCACGCCTGGTCGGCGAAACCGGCGGCAAGGACTTCGTTTTCGCGCACCCCTCCGCCGACCCGCAAGCGCTCGCGGTGGCCCTGGTGCGCGGCGCCTTCGAATACCAAGGCCAAAAATGCTCCGCCGCCAGCCGCGCCTACTTGCCCCGCAGCATGTGGACGGATGTCCTGGCGCGCATGCAAGCCATGCTGCGCGAAATCAAGCTGGGCGACGTGCGCGATTTCACCAACTTCTGCGGCGCGGTGATCGACGCCAAGTCGTTCGCACAGCTCAAGGCCGCCATCGAAGCGGCGCGCTCCTCCAAGGATGCCAAGGTGGTGCTCGGCGGCGGCTGCGACGACCGCAAGGGCTGGTTCGTGGAACCGACCGTGATCGAAGCCCTGAGCCCCTCCTACGCCACGATGTGCACGGAACTCTTCGGACCGGTGCTGACCGTGCACGTTTACGAGGACGGACGCTTTGCGCAGACTCTGGAAGAGTGCGCAACGCGTTCGGAGTACGCGCTCACGGGCGCGATTTTCGCGCAAGACCGCGCCGCAGTGGAACAAGCGAGCACGGCCCTGCGCTTTGCAGCCGGCAACTTCTACATCAACGACAAGCCGACCGGAGCCGTCGTCGGCCAGCAACCCTTCGGAGGCTCGCGCGCCTCCGGCACCAACGACAAAGCCGGATCGATCCTGAACCTATTGCGCTGGGTCTCCCCGCGCTCGATTAAGGAAACGTTCGTACCGCCGCTAGATTGGCGCTACCCGTTCCTAGGCAAGGATTGATTCGTATCGCGGTAGGGACGCCGATTACCCAGCGCCCCCCGCACAGATCCCAGCGAGCGGGGCTACCGAGATACGACGATCGACTTGGGCCTAAGGGCCTAGGGTGAAGACGATGGCGTCCGAGAGGTAGCTAGTCGCGGGGAGGTCCGGTTCGCGGCTCCAGGTTTGCGCCCACACGCTTTGGCCTGCGACGAGCGCAGGGTCGATTCCGCTGGAGGCCCAGGTGTTGAAGTCCAGTTGCAGCATTCCGCTGCAGTCAGTGGTTGAGGAGGAACTCCCGCCGGAGGATTGAACGCTCGTTCGCGTCAAAGGCGGCAAGACGCACAACCAACCGGCGGGGATCAGCGAGAGCTGCGAGCCAGTCGTGGCGTAGAACAAGAGGCCTGGCTTTTGGTTGCGCAAGTTGCTGGTGGCGAGCGTGAAGCCACTGGGCGAGGAGGCGCTGGGCGTGCCACTGTAGGACATGCTGGGCAGGCAACCTGCCGTGCCCTCGGTCGAAAGGCAGTAGACCTTGGGAACGCTCGCAAGCGCC
>JAKFYL010000268.1 GCA_021730845.1 Planctomycetota bacterium
AGGGTCTGGCTGGAGAGGATGCTGCCGTCCAAGGCGTCGACGCGGTACACGAACGCGGTCGGCACGCTGCCGTCCGATTCGGCGCGCACTTCCACTTGCCAAGCCAGGCGCGGCACGCGCAGCTTGCCGGCTTCGCTGGGCGCTTGCTCGATGACCAGTTCGGCGCTCGAGATGGTGGTCGGAATTTCGCCCGTGGTGCGCACGAACTCACTGCTGGCGCGGCCGGCGCCTTCCTCGGCGCTCAAGCTGGGCCGGGTGGCAAAGCCCTCCAAGAACGGCAAGCCGGTGGTATCGACCGCAAGCAGGTTGCCTTGCATGTCCATCAGCACGTTGGCAAAGCCCGACAGCACGGGCACGCCGTCCACGATCTGGCGGAACTCGACCGACATCTTGTCCGTGGTGCCGGCGGCTGCCAGGGGCAAGAGCGTTGCGCTGGATTCGACAAGGCTCGCGGGATCCAGCCCGTGCATGCCGCGGGTTTGCAGCACAGCCGCGCGCGCCAAGACGAAGAAATCGGCGTCGCTCTTGGGGGCGAACAGGGCCTTGGCTCGGCCGCCGAACACAAAGCGCGCCGTGCCGGTGCTCTTGTCGTACACGGTCTGCCAGTTCGATCCGTGCTGGTCGCGCCATTGCTCGAGGTTGGATGCGACTTGCGCCGCGTCCGAGCGGCGCGTCGGCGCGGGGTCTTCGCCGGCAAAGGCGCTCGAGACAAGCAGCACGCAGGCGAGTGAATGCGAAAGCAGGCGCAGCGGACTTGTGCACATAGGAGTTCTGAGGGATCTCGGGGGGAGGGAGAAGCAGATGGCGAAAATCCAGTGCGTCGCTTTCCAAGCAAGCCGGCGCCCGCCACAAATGTAACCAGCGGCGCCAAGAACTGATTTCCAAGCGCGATTCTCGACGCGCTGCAGCAACAAGAAACCCCGGGACGGCCAGTGGCCGCCCCGGGGTCTTCCAAGCTCGCAGGCCTCGAGAGGGTCCTCGAGGTCGCTTTGCGCCCAGTGCCCGGCAGGGCCCTGGACTAGTTGCAGTAGGTCACGACCAAGGCGTCCGAAAGGCCCACGGTCGAAGCCGAGGGCGGATCACGGAACCACCATTGGAAGCGCTGCGTCGTGCCGATCATGGCCGGCAGGATCGTCACCGGGTAGCTCATGGAGCCGGACGCATCCGTCGTCGTGACCGGTCCACGCTCCAGGGGCTGGGCCACGCACAGCGTGCCACCTAGGAACGGGCTCGAATTGGGATTCGCGCCGAAGAACACCAACCCGTTTTGGTTCGGTTCCGCTTCGGACAGCGTCACGACGAAGTTTGCCGACGAGAAGTTGGGGGTGCCCGTGAAGCCGATCTCGGGGGTCTTACCCGAAGACGTGAGCTTGGCGGTGCAATAGCTGTTCGGCAAACCACAACCAGCCGTCAAGAAGATCACTTCTACGTCGTCGATGTTCCAGCCGCCGTAGGTCAGTCCGGCATCGCTGGTCAAGCTGAACTCAATGGTCACCGCGGGGTTTCCATCGGCGAAGGCCGAGATATCGACCTCCGCGTTCACCCAGGCAGTGTCGATCAGGTCGCCACTGGTGGGATTGACCCACACCTGGTTTCCATTGATCCGAATACGCGCCTGATCGAACTGACCTTCTTCGACCATCAACCAGCGCTTGAAGCGCAACGTCGCCCCCGTGGCCGTCGAGCAATTGATAGCCGGTGAGCGCAAGAAGTTGGACACGCTGTTGCCGTAGGCGCCGTTGAAATTGGCCGGGCCCAAGTCGTTGCCCCACTGGTTGGTCCCCGTGGCGGCGTTGGCCGGGTCACCGGACTTCCCGAAGGAGCCGGTGGTCGAGCCCTGCTCGCTGGAGAGTTGCCAGTCGTCTTGCGTTCCGCCATTCGATCCGTGGGTCCAACCCGCGGCGCCCGATTCGAAACTGGTCGAGAACAGGACTTGCTTGAGACCTACCAGGAATTTGAGCGTGCCCGTGGGCGCGTTCGCCGGGAAGCTGCTCGACTGGTTGGCGGTGTTGGTCGCCACCACGTAGTAGTCCACTTTTGCGGGCGCGTTTTGGCCGGGAATTCCGGCGATCCACGAGTTCGTCGTGCCGCCCACCAGCGTCATCGGTACCGGCACGAACGCAGATCCGTTCACGCGGTAGTTCAAGGTCGCAGTAGCAATCGCCGGTCCGAAATTCGCGGTCACGTCGGCGGTGACCAAGTAAGGTCCGGATTGCACCGTCGTGTCCGGCAGCGTGGTCACATTCGCGACCGATACCGGCTGGAGCACATATCCAGGGAAGCCCTGGTCTTTGAAGCCTCCATCGATGTGAGCGAAGTTGGGCGTGCCGTTGTTGATATTGCCGTCGTCGTCATCGAGCGTCAGCCAGTGAGTTTCGACGATGGTCTTGATTTGTCCATCGTTGTAGCCGTTCATCCACGCGCTGAAGAGCGCGTTCGTGGCAGCCACGGCTGCCGGCGTCCCAAACGCGGTTCGGAAGCGCGTGCGAGTTTTCCACAGGGCTCCCATGAGCACTTCACCGTCGGCGTGCACGCCACCGTGGCAACCCGGATTGCTATCGCCGCAGAACTGGCGATTGTTGTTGGCGTCGCGCACGTTGCAGCCCGTGCCGCAAAAATCATGGCCCACGATCGGGTCGTCCAAAATGTAGGTCGAGAAGTTGTCCGCGTTGCCTTCGCCGAATCCGTCGCTGCCGTTCCCGCTGCTGTAGCGCACGTTGAGCCAGTGACCCATTTCGTGCAGTACGACCGACGAGTAGGCCGTGTTCGCACAGCCGCCGCCCGCGGTGTAGAAGTTCACCGAGCCGCCGTCGAAGAAGGCGTTGCAAGTCTGGGCTAGGTTGCAGTTGGAGAGCGCCAAGAATTCGGCCGCGTTGTCGCCCGGATTCAAAGTGCGAACCCATTCGCGCAGCAGTCCGATCCACTGGAACGAATTGGCTTCCGGGGTGGTGAGCGTGGCCGCCGCCGGGTTCATGGTGATTTGGTTGCCGGACGAGGCGTTCAGCGTGGTCGTCAGGCTGTACTTCGCAGCGCTCTGGTTGGCCGTCGTCGCGAACTGGCCGTCATAGCGCACGGTGACTTGCAGCGGCGCGTTCGCGCCCACGATGTTGAAATCGCCGTTGAGATCCGCCGTGGCATTGCCCTGCGCCGAAGTAACCGTGATGTAGGGCATGTTCTGCGCCGTTTCGGCATTCGACGCGCTGTCGGGGAACGCTCCGGGCGTAGCCAGCGACTTGACGTTTCCCGAGACGTCGAAATGGTGGATAAGGGTCTGGCTGGAGAGGATGCTGCCGTCCAAGGCGTCGACGCGGTACACGAACGCGGTCGGCACGCTGCCGTCCGATTCGGCGCGCACTTCCACTTGCCAAGCCAGGCGCGGCACGCGCAGCTTGC
>JAKFYL010000470.1 GCA_021730845.1 Planctomycetota bacterium
GATCTAGGCTGTGCCATCAAGGCTGTGCGCTCGTGCGGCTGATGCATGCGCGAGTGTGGTGTTTGAAACCCACCGCTTCCCGGGGCTCGATCCGAGCCCCCCGCCCCACCTCCAACCCTAAGGGCACTCCGCGCATTCTGTCAACGCGGGGAGCCCAGGTACTGGGCACGCCGGAGGCTACTCACAAGTACGTAGTTCGAACCTCAAATCGGACCGGGGACCGCCCTTGGATGACGAGCAGCCCCGGGTAGATGGCCCTACACCATTCGCAAATGAATTTGCACCTGTGTACCAAAACCTTGAGTCAGCACGGGATAGGAACTCATCGTAAGCAGGTCTCCCTGGTGAATTTCTTGATCTTTCAGGGGGCTCAAATGTCCCTGCACGCAGTAGGTTCGCTTTGAATCGATCAGGTGACCGGCAACTGGTATTTCGAAAGGAACGGAGTGATTGGCTCCCAAACGGATGTTGGGCAATGCAAGTTGGGCGACCACGACTCCGGCGGCATCGGCCCTAGAAACGTCCTCAATTCGAAGGAATAGCGTGCCTTGCACCTCGCCCGGGAGTTCGGCGGATCCCAACGCTTCGCCGCGCACCCACAGCTTTTGTTTCATGGGCATGATCGTACTCGGCGGGTGGATCGAGCGACACAAGGTGTTCGGCCATGGCGCGGCTGATGGGCTGCGCCGTGCGCTCCTCGACAAAGCGCCACTCGCCGGCGGGATTTACTTCCAAGAACACGTGCTCCCCGTTTGGTGTCCGGCGCAGGTCCACGGCCCCGTAGACCAGTCCCAGGCGCCGCATGAAGTTCCTTAATAACGCCTGCACGTCCTCGGGAATGCTCGTGGGCTCGAAGCTCGCGCCGTCCATATCCATGCGATAGTCGGCGGAGTAGCTTCCAGGAGCGCTATGGATGGCCGCGGCAAACATGCGTTCGCCAATGATGGTAACTCGCAGATCTGCCTGAGCAGGCACGAACTCCTGGAAGATCACCGGAGCCAACCGTACGTGGTCGAGAAGTTCCACTTCTTTGGTGCGAAGGATGCGCGTCTCCCTCCAGCAGGCTTCGGAGGCGAGGAACGTCTTGTATACGACGCGGTCGGC
Organism: Planctomycetota bacterium; assembly: GCA_021730845.1. Taxonomy (GTDB): domain Bacteria; phylum Planctomycetota; class UBA1135; order UBA1135; genus JAKFYL01. The sequence goes on from JAKFYL010000470.1 coordinate 1,105, forward strand.
TCCGTGCTGCACCACGAATTGTCGTGCCTCGAGAGGGTCGTTCGTGATCAGAGTTCGGGGCACTTTGAGCCCGACTTCCGCGGCAACGCGCAACTGATATGGTTTGTGGTGAGCGACTTCGTCCAAGTGGGGCGGATTCACCCAGGTCAGGTCGAGCGCATGCCACAACCCTGCCACGGCTTCGTGGCACTCCGAGTAAGCGAAAGCAGCAGCTTCATTGGGCATGCCCGGCTCGAGTGCAAACGCCTGAGGTCGCCTCCACCAGCCAACTCTGCAGCTCCCCAGGTCCAGGCGCTCTCCGTCGCATACAGCGTGGAACTCTGTACGCATGGCCTCGAGCTTCTGACTCAAGCGCAGTCGCGCCGGGTAGCGCGCCGTGTCGAACAGCAGGGTTGGATGCCGCATGCGCTGCAACTCGCCGATCACCGCCGCGGCGTGATCGTCCTTCGAGTGGGATACGATTAGAATCATGGCGGCTAGCACCCTCCACAGCTTGGGTCGCCGGTAGTTCCCGGTTGGGAGCCCAGCATCGCTTCGCCGAGTTCGATCAGCCGTGCAACATCTGCGTTCGCCTGAGCGAGATTGGCTTGGGCCTGGGCCAGGGAAGCTTCCAAATCGAGCAATTGCTGCTCCGGGCTTGCTGTCCCGGCTCCGGCATGGAATCTGGCGGCTTCCGCTGCGTGATGCGGGGTGACCAATGGGAAGGGCAATAGATTTCCCGGTCCCCCGGGCTGCCCCACGTGGATACCCGGCATCGGATCCAGGCCTACCTTGATAGGACCAGGGTCGCCGAGCGGCTTGGGATCCTTGAGCGGCTTGGGGATTGGGTCGTCACGCAACTTCTTGAAGGGCCCTTGATCGAGGATCTTCTTCCAAGGCTTGTTGTCGTCAAAGTGCTTCTTGAAGCTGCCTTGCGTTTCGGTCCAAGGCTTCTTGACAAGGGGAGGAAGGAGATCCTTGAACGGGTGCTTCACTTTGCAGCCCGGATACATGGCTTGAACAGCCGCCACATCGCCGGGTGAGAGTCCGGTGCGCTGGCCGATCTGCGCGTTGGCGTTTACGGGGGTGATGGTGTTCTGCCCGTTCTTGGAAAACGCTGTCCGCGGGTAATGCATGATCGAGCCATAGTCGTATGCACCCAAGTCGTCGCCGTCGCTGATGTGCTGATTGAACTGGGCCGCCATCCCCGACTGAATGTTCTCCCAGTGGATGGTCACGAAGAGATCACGGTCCTCGCGGCTTTGCTCGTGCCACAGACCGACAGCGTGGCCGATCTCGTGGATCGCGCTTCCGGTCGTGCATCCGGGGCCCAAACTGATCTTCTGTTGGCCGCCTTGCATGCCGACGAACGACCAGCAGCCGCCTTCATCGGTGAAGCGAATGTAATTGGGATACTGCGCAGCATTGGCCTGCGTGCGCAAAGGGAATTTGAACGCGGTATTGGCTTGCCAGTGCGCGATCGCATCGGTCACGCGCTGTTGATTCGGCATCGCGGAGTCGATTTCGTAGGGAATCACGCAGTTGGGCCAGCGGAACTTGCTGCCTGTGATTCCCACTCCATGGGCGATGTGCGGATCGCCTGCCACGGTCTTCTGTGCGCTCAGGGTAGCTGCTTTGACAGCCTCGACCGTGCCTAGCGCAATGTCGCCCTCGACCATGGCCATGTCCCCGACTTGGTAATAGACAACCGATTTGTGGGTGAAATTCACACCGGAAATCAGCGCCGTCCCCATCGTCCGGGACTGGTGCTGTTCGCAATCGGAGTGACTGGGGTCCTCCGTCGATTGTTGTTGAGACTTGCGCTTTGCCATTTCTTTCTCCTCTCTTCGATGGGGCATCCAGGCGCACCATGCGACCGGAATGGCCGCGCCTGGGGTCCGCGGCCAAACAGGTCAACGCGCAAGGCCCTTGTGCCCCGCCACGTTTCTGGAGATTCGTCGCAGCCCGCTTACCCACAACGAACGGTCGCGCGGCCGCCGGCCTCTTACGCTGCGCCGAGTCGAGCGTGGGGCACTCTCACTGCCTGGGCTTGGCCCACCATTCGCGATTGGAGACATCGGTCAGGTAGTCGATTCCAACCCAGGCCGCCATGCACCAAGGCTGGCTGGCATAGCAGAACACAAGGGTCGTTGGCACGCTGATCAGCAGCGCAAGCCCGGCGCCCCAATCGGTCAGCAGCCAAACGGCCACGAACAAGGCTCCTGCGAACAACTCCGTTACGACCGAAACCAACGTCATCGATCCGAGTTCGGCGCCGGGTTCGCGGCGATACAG
>JAKFYL010000276.1 GCA_021730845.1 Planctomycetota bacterium
CGCCTAGACCTTCCGGCGGCGCACGCCGCTACGCATTTGGCCCGGGCGCTCCTGCGTACGTTCGCTTACCGCCATGGCGTGCGCGGCAAGGAACTCAATCGATTGCTCCTGGTGTTCGACGAAATGCTCTCCAACGCAGTCGATCACGGTGGGGGCGCAGCGACCCTGGAGGTGCGCGATGCCGAGCCGGGCGCGAGAATCGGGGTCGCCCTGCGGCTAAATGCCGCGCATTGGATCTTGAATGTGGCCGACCGGGGACCTGGGGATGCGGCCAGCTTGCGCCGTATGTTGCGCACGAACGCGGATGCAGCCCTGGACAGCGAGCGCGGCCGCGGCTTGATCTTGCTGCGCGATTTGGCGGACGCCATCGGCGTGCGTCAACGCCCTCTGCATCAAGGCATCGTTGTTACCGCACGTCGTGTGTGGCACGGGCGCAAAGCGTGATGGTAGGCGCTGCCGGTGTGGCGCCGGCCGGACCGGCCGCGCTGGTTTGGCTGGGCTCCCTGTTGCGCTCGATTGGGAGCCGCTTGTTGCGCCTGCCGCAGGGTTTGGCCTGGCTGCCGTCGCTCGTGTGGATGCTCTTGATCACCGCCTTGAGCTCGGTGCGCGGGCAGCAGCGAGAAGGCTCGGTGCTCGTGGCCTTCGTGGCCAACTTGGGTCACGCGCCGCTGTTTGGGCTGCTCGCGTTGTGGCTGTGCCTCTTGCTGGAGCGTCCCGGCGGTTGGCCGGACCTATGCGCCCGGAATTTCGCGGGCCTCTTGCTGGTGATCTTTTTCTTGGGGGGGCTGGATGAGCTGCACCAGGGGTTGATCACGGGCGGACGCGACATGAGCGCGCTGGACCTAGCCACCGACCTGGTCGGGGCCGCCGCGGTCCTGTCCGTCATCCGCAGCCTTGGGCGGCTTGCTTTCGGGCGCGAACTAGCCTGGCGGCTGCCTATCGGGCTGGCCGCGTGCCTAGCCTGTGCCGCGGCCGCGACTTTTCCGCCCCCGTGGCGCTTGGCGCCGCCCGGTTCCTGAGTGCGGGGCCTGCCTGGGCCCAAAAGCTGCGCTCGGGAGCGCAAAAAGGTCAAACTCTGCGCTTGATGAACGCCAGCGACCGCACCAACTACACCAGCCCGCTTGCTTCGCGCTACGCCAGCGCGGCCATGCGCTTTCATTTCTCCGACCAGCATCGATTCTCGACCTGGCGCCGGATTTGGATCGAACTCGCGCGCGCCGAGCATGCCTTGGGGCTGAAAGTCAGCGCCGAACAGGTGGCTGAGCTCGAAGCCCATGCCACGGACATCGACTTCGCCAGCGCCGCGCGCCACGAGCGCGAGCTGCGCCACGACGTCATGGCTCACGTGCACGCCTATGGCGAGCAGTGCCGCAAGGCCAAACCGATCATCCACTTGGGCGCGACATCTTGCGACATCACCGACAACGCGGATCTGATGATCTTGCGCCAAGGGCTGGACACGTTGCGCGGCGAAGTCATCGCGGTCCTGCGCGCGCTCGCCGCCTTCGCCCGCCAGTGGAAGAGCGAACCCACCCTGGGATTGACCCACTACCAGCCGGCCCAAGCCACGACGATCGGCAAGCGCGCCTGCTTGTGGCTGCAGGATTTGCTGCTGGATTGGCACGATCTGGAGCAACTGCGCACGCAACTGCGCTTCAAGGGCATCCGCGGGGCCACGGGAACGCAAGCCTCGTTTCTCGAGCTGTTTGGCGGCGACCACGCCAAGGTGAGCGAACTCGAGCGCCGCGTGGCGACGGCATTGGGATTCGAGAAGAGCTTTGGCGTGTGCGGCCAAACGTACCCGCGCCAATTCGATTTCCGCGTGGCGCGGGTGCTGGCGGGCATCGCGCAGTCGGCGCATAAGTTCGCCGTGGATTTGCGCCTCCTCGCCAGTCGCCGCGAAATCGAAGAGCCATTCGAGGACAAGCAAATCGGCTCCTCGGCCATGCCCTGGAAGCGCAACCCCATGCGCGCGGAGCGCATGTGCGCGCTGTCGCGATTTGTGATCGAGGCGCTGGGCAACACCGCGCACACGGCCGCCAACCAATGGATGGAGCGCACGCTGGACGACTCGGCCAACCGGCGGCTGGTGCTACCCGAGATGTTCTTGGCCACGGATGCGATCCTGGGCTTGTACGCCAACGTGGCCCGAGGCCTAGTCGTGTACCCGCGCGTCGTACGGCGCAATCTCATGGAAGATCTGCCCTTCCTCGCCAGCGAGCACTTGATGATGGCCGCGGTCGCCGCGGGAGCCGATCGGCAAGTCGTGCACGAGCGATTGCGCGTGCACTCGCGCGAAGCCGCGCGGGCCATCAAGGAAGAAGGCGCGCCCAATCCACTGCGCGAACTGCTGGCCGCGGACCCGGCCTTCGCCGCGGTGAGCCAAGGTCTCGACCAATTGCTGGATCCGTCGCGCTACGTGGGTCGAGCGCCCGAGCAGGTCGAGGAATTCCTGGTCCGAGAGGTCGAACCGATCCTAGCGGCGACTCGCGGCCTAGAGCCTGCGACCCGAGACTTGGCGGTCTAGTCCCATTCCCAAGGCCGGACGGGGCCTTGGGAGGTGCTTGTGCCGGGGCGCCCCCCGAATCCGAGGCGCGCCGGGCCAGACGCGTAAGGCGCATCGGGTTTGGCCTGCCAATTGCTTGGCGCGGCAGGCCGCTGACCTAGAAATTCCCATTGGGGTGGAATTGCCACCCCGGAAAAGCCCACACTGAGCCCTGGCTGGACCTATAAGGCCCTGTGCGGGCAAGGAAGCATTCCCATCCTTCCCGCAGCGTGACGTGAGGCAGCACGTAAGGCCAAAAGGGAAAGGCTTCCATCGTCCGATGGTGGAACTCGCGGGCGCAGCGCCATTGGCTGCGTTTTCGTGTACCCAATTTTTCCACGAACGGCGGCAACTGCTCGTGACATCACCCGGCATCCCCAACGAATTCTCGCTCTCGACCACGTGCTTTGGCGCGCGGCTAGGCAAGCTCGAGGACCAGGCATTCCACGCCGTGGCCATGGGCTTTCGGAAAATGGAACTGGGCCTGGTGGACGCGCCACCCGTGCTCAACGGATTCGAGGACGCGCGTCGCGAGACCGGCGTCGAAATCACCTCGATCGTGGCCGGCTGTCTCAAGCCCAAGGGCGAGAGCGGTTCCTGTGCCCAACTCTCGAGTTGCAACGAGGACGAGCGCGAGCAGGCCGTCACCAGCGTGCGCCGGCACGTGCAATTGGCTCAGCGCCTGGGCGCCAAAGTGGTCATCATCCGCGGATCGGAGATCCAAGATTCCAAGCTCAATCAAGAAGCCGATCAGCTTGCCGCGCGTTTGACGCGCGAAGAGCCCAGCGATGCCCTGCGTGAAGTCGTGCGCGGATTCGTGCCTGTC
>JAKFYL010000096.1 GCA_021730845.1 Planctomycetota bacterium
GAGGAACGCGACTTGCTCGCCGGGAGTGCGCGGCCGGCCTTGTGCCGGAGGCCGGTCCGCGAGCCGCCAGGCCGCGCACTCCCGGCGAGCAAGTCGCGTTCCTCTCACGCCTGGCCGCGGGCCTGGCCCATGAGATCAAGAATCCGCTGTCCACGATGGCCATCAATTTGGCGCTGCTGGAGGAGGAATGGCAGCGCGGCGTGCCCGCGCGCGCCAAAGACGCGGCGCAAGAGGCCGTGATCGAGCCCGCGCCGCGCGAACAACGCTCTCTCAAGCGCGTCAAGACCCTGCAGCGCGAGGTCGCGCGTCTGGAATCGATCCTGGAGGATTTTCTCAAGTATGCGCGGCCGGGGGAAATCAATCGCGCCCCGCGCGACATCGGGCTGCTCGTGCGCGAGTTGCTGGACTTCGTCGAACCCGAGGATACGCGCCAAGCCATCCGGCATCATGCGGACTTGCCGCTTGGGCTGCCGATGGTCATGCTCGACGAGTCCCAGTTCAAGCAAGCCCTGCTCAATCTCTTCGTCAATGCGCGCCAAGCAATGCCCAACGGTGGGGAACTGGTCGTGCGTCTGCGGCGCGACGGCAACTGGGCGGAACTGACGGTTACGGACACCGGCCACGGCATGCAGCCCCACGCGCTCGAGCACTGCTGGGACGAGTACTGGTCCGACAAACAGCGCGGGAGCGGCCTGGGTCTGCCTACGGCGCGGCGCATCGTCGAAGATCACGGCGGCGCAATCGCGGTCGTGTCCGAACCCGGCCAAGGCACCTCCTTCACGATTCACTTGCCGTTCATCGTCGAGATCACGGCGGCGCAAGGCGGCGCCGTCGAAGCGCAACGCAAGGCGGGCAGGTCGCCGGGAGTCCAGCGATGAGCGTCGAGCAAAAGCGCGTTCTCATCATCGACGACGACCAGGGCCACGCCGAGGCACTGGCCGAGGGCCTGGAGAGCGAGAACTACGCCTGCCAGTTGGCCCACTCCGGGCGCGAAGGCTTGGAACTGGCCAGCGAGCAGAGTTTCGACGCCGTGCTCACCGATCTGGTCATGCGCGACGTTTCGGGCCTAGACGTCCTGCGCGAGCTCAAGGCGCTGCAGCCGTCGACGGTCGTGCTGTTGATCACGGGCCACGGGTCGATCGAGACCGCAGTCGACGCCATGCGCGCCGGGGCCGCGGACTACTTGACCAAGCCCGTGCGCATCGCCGAACTGCGCACACGTCTGGCGGGCGCCCTGGAGACCAGCCAATTGCGCCGCGAACTGGTCGACTTGAAGCGTCAAATCGACAAGCGCTTCGGCTTCGAGGGCATCATCGGGCAATCTCCGGCCATGCAGAAGTTGTTCGACATTCTGCATCAGGTCAGCGGCGCGAACGCGACCGTGCTCGTGCTGGGCGAAAGCGGCACCGGCAAGGAGTTGGTGGCGCGCGCGATCCACAACAACTCCCCGCGCAAGGAGCGTCCCTTCGTGGCCGTCAATTGCGCGGCCCTTTCCGAGGGTCTGATCGAGAGCGAGTTGTTCGGACACGTCAAGGGTGCCTTTACGGGCGCGGTCGCGGCCAAGGACGGACGCATCGTGTATGCCGACGGCGGAACGCTGTTCCTGGACGAAGTCGGGGACATGCCGCTTTCGACGCAGGCCAAGCTGCTGCGCGTGATCGAGACGCGCGAAGTGCTGCCCGTGGGCGGCAACGTGGCGCGCAAAGTCGACGTACGGCTGGTGGCGGCCACCAACCGCGACTTGCGCCAGTTGGTCAAGGAACAGCAGTTCCGTGAAGACTTGCTCTTCCGCTTGCAAGTCGTGACCATCGAACTCCCGCCCCTGCGCGAGCGCGCGGGGGACATACCCTTGCTCATCGACCACTACCTGAGCGAGTTCGCCACCAGCCACGGCCGTGCCACCCGCGGCATCGCCCCGGAAGCGCGCGCCGTGCTGATGCGCTACCACTGGCCGGGCAACGTGCGCGAACTGCGCAATACCCTGGAAAACATGGTGCTGCTTGCGCGCGGGGAGGTCTTGGCCCTGGATGACGTGCCCGAACCGGTGCGCGAAGGCGCGCTTTCTCCGCGGGCCAACACGGGTTCCTTTGAATTGGCCGGACGCAGCCTGGCTGAAGTCGAGCGCGCCTTGATCGAAACGAACTTGAACTTGGCCGGGGGCAACCGGGAAAAGGCAGCCAAGATTCTGGGCATGGGGGAGCGCACCCTGTACCGCAAGCTCAAGGAATACGGACTGTCCTAGGGCGGCCGCCCTTACACCGGCAAGCGCCCGGCTTCGAACGTCCGCCCAGCGCACATCCAGCGCCGATCGCGTAGCCTGTGGGCCAATTCCAGTGCAGCAAGAAATCCAACGACGGCGAACCTTCGCGATCATCTCGCACCCCGACGCGGGCAAGACGACTCTGACCGAGAAATTGCTCCTGCACGGCGGGGCGCTCAATTTGGCGGGCTCCGTCACGGCGCGGCGCAACCAGCGCGCCACCGCGTCCGACTGGATGGAGCTCGAACGCCAACGCGGCATTTCGATCAGTTCGACCGTGCTGCAGTTCGAGTATCGCGGGCATTGTTTGAACCTGCTCGACACCCCCGGACACCGCGACTTCTCGGAAGACACCTACCGCGTGCTCACGGCAGTGGATTCGGCGGTGATGGTCATCGATGCGAGCAAGGGCATCGAAACGCAGACGCGCAAGCTGTTCGAAGTCTGCCGGCAGCGCGGCGTGCCGATCTTGACGTTCATGAACAAGCTCGACCGGCCGCCGCGGGATCCCTTGGCGCTGCTCGACGAACTGGAAGCGGTGCTGGGAATCCAAGCCCATGCGGTCAATTGGCCTCTGGGACTGGGACCCGAATTCCGCGGAATCTTCGACCGCCGCAGCGGAGTCGTGCATTTGTACGAGCGCACTCCCGGGGGGGCCTACTTGGCACCCGTGCAGATGCACGACCCCAAGAACCCCGAGCTATTCACGCTTTTGGCCCCCGGCATTGCGCAACGGGTGCGGCAGGAACTGGATCTCCTGGACGGGGCCGGCCCCAAGTTTGAGCACGACGCGGTCCTAAAAGGCAAGTTGACGCCGGTCTTTTTCGGCAGCGCCGTGAACACCTTTGGAGTCGACTCGCTCCTGGACGCCATCATCGATCTCGCGCCAGCACCCGGTTCACGCCGAGCCCAAGGCCGCGATGTCCAGCCGCTAGACCCCAGCTTCAGTGGTTTCGTGTTCAAGATCCAGGCCAACATGGATCCCAAGCACCGCGACCGCGTGGCTTTCGTGCGCGTTTGTTCCGGGCGCTTCGAACGCGACATGCAGGTGTTCCACACCCGCACCGGCGCGCGCGTGCGCCTTTCGAGTTCGCACAAGATTTTTGGCC
>JAKFYL010000377.1 GCA_021730845.1 Planctomycetota bacterium
CGTCGGCCACGCCCACGCTCCTGGCGAAGGCCCCCCCGGCACCGTATACGAGCACCACGACCACCACGAACTGGGATTCATCGGCAAGTACGTGTTTTCCAAGGACCACAAGGTCATTGGCATTCAGTTCATGCTCACGGGCCTGTTGTTCTTGATCCTGGGCGGCGGTTTGGCCATGGCCATCCGACACCAGTTGGCTTGGCCTTGGAAGCCGATTCCGCTGCTTTCGGCGCTGTTTCCCGAGACCGGCGGGGCGATCACGCCCGAGTTCTACACCATGCTCTTCACCATGCACGGCACGATCATGATCTTTTTCGTGATCATTCCGTTGCTGACTGGCGCATTCGGCAACTTCCTGATTCCGCTCATGATCGGCGCACCGGACATGGCGTTCCCGCTGCTGAACATGTTGGGGTACTGGTTCATGATCCCGGCCGCGTTTTTTGCCGTGACGGGATTCTTCGTCGAAGGCGGCGCGGCTGCGGCGGGCTGGACGGCCTACCCGCCCTTGTCGACGATCGCTTCCGCTGCTCCCGGCAGCATGACCGGGCAAACATATTGGCTACTCGCGCTGACCTTCGTGGGCATCAGCTCGATGATGGGCGCCGTCAACTACGTGACCACGATCGTCAAGATGCGCGCTCCCGGCCTGACCATGATGCGCATGCCTTTGACGATTTGGTCGCTGTTCATCGCCGCCCTGTTGCAGCTGTTCGCCCTGCCCGTGCTGACGGCAGCTAGTGTGCTGCAGCTCTTGGATCGCACGGCCAAGACCGGCTTTTTCACTCCGACCAACTTGCTCGTCAACGGGGTGACGCCGGATGCCGTCGGCCAGGCCGCGGGCGGACAGCCGCTGCTTTGGCAACACCTGTTCTGGTTCTACTCTCACCCGGCCGTGTACATCATGGTCGTGCCCGCCATGGGCATCGTGTCCGACATCTTGGCCACCCATGCGCGCAAGCCGATCTTCGGCTACAAGCCCATGGTCTACTCGATGATGGCCATAGCGGGACTCGGGTTCATCGTTTGGGGCCACCACATGTTCACCTCGGGCATGAACCCGGCGGTGGCCATGACGTTCATGGTCAGCACGGTCATGATCGCCCTGCCCTCGGCCATCAAAGTGTTCAACTGGCTGGGCACACTGTGGGGCGGCCGCATTCGCTTGACCACGCCGATGTTGTTCGCGGTGGGATTCGTGAGCATGTTCATCATCGGCGGTTTGTCGGGCATCTGGATGGCCGCGACCCCGGTCGACATCTACATCCACGACACGTACATCATCGTGGCCCACTTCCACTACGTCGTGTTTGCCGGTTCCGTGCTGGCCATCTTGGCCGCGATCTATCACTGGTTCCCCAAGATGTTCGGTCGCATGATGAACGAGACCTTGGGCAAGATTCACTTCGTGGGAACATTCGTGTTCACCAACGGCGTGTTCTACATGATGCACCAGCTCGGAGTCGCAGGGCTCATGCGCCGCACGGCCGACCCCTACGCGTACGACGTGTTCAAGCACTTGCAGCCGCTCAACGAATTCATCTCGTTGTGCGCGTTCGCTCTGTTCGCTTGGCAGATCTTCTTCGTCGTGAATTTCTTCCACAGCATGTTCTGGGGCAAGCGCGTGGGCCGCAATCCTTGGCAGTCCTGCTCCCTGGAGTGGGATGCTCCTTCGCCTCCCGGGCACGGCAACTTCGACCACCGTCTGACCGTCTATCGCGGTCCCTACGAGTACGGAGCACCGGAAGTTCCCGAGGACTTCTTGCCCCAGACCCGCAACTTGCAGGGCGGCGCGGCCTCGACGCCGACGCGCGTTCCGGTCCATTCGCACTGATCCAATAGAGTTCGCCGTGGATCGCGTCCAAAGTCACCCCGCCGGCACAAGTGCCTGGCCGCGCCGTTTGCTCGGCGCGGCGGCGCTGGTGCTCCTGCCGCTGTTCGTATTCGGCGGCAGCGTGACGACCTTGGGCGCGGGCATGGCGGTCGACGGTTGGTGGAACGCGGAAGGGCATTTCATGCCGCTTTTCCCGCTGGAGAAGTGGTTCCGGGACCTGAACACGTTCGTGGAACACAGCCACCGTCAATTCGGCATGCTCATCGGACTCCTGATGGTCGCGGCCACGGTGGTCACGCTGCTCCGCGACCGGCGGCGCTCGGCGCGCGTGCTGGTGAGCGCGAGTTTGCTGGCGGTCTGCTTTCAGGGCTATCTGGGCGGATCGCGAGTCTTGGAAAACAGTCCGCAATTGGCCTTTCTCCACGGCACGTTCGCGCAAGGTGTGTTCGCCCTTTTGTGTGCCGCCTTTGTGCACCAGAGCCTCGCCTGGCGCGAAGCTCCGCGCCAAGCCAGCGTGCAAGCGCACGGCCTGCGCGCGAGCGCGCTGACTGCCTGCGTGATCGTCTTCCTCCAAATTGCACTCGGCGCCTGGTACCGTCACACGCTGCGCACGGGGCTCGCGGGCGAGGCCATGGGGCGACTGGGTTTGCACTTGGTCGGCGCATTCGCCGCACTGGGCGCGATCCTTGTGCTTGCGGCCCGATTCCAAGCCGCGCTAGCGGATCCAGCCCAATCAGCCGCCATGCCGGCCGCGATCACGCGCGTTCCAACGCGCTTGAGGCTGCTCCTGGGCGTTCAGTTCGCGCTGGGATTCGTGGCCTTCGCCTTACACGGCTCTGTAGCACCGGGCCAAGTTCAGGTTGCCGAGTGGGCCATGGCCACGCTGCACGTACTCGTGGGGGCCATGTTGCTGGCGCAAGTCGTGATCGCCGGCATGTGGTCCTGGCGCGCTTTCCACGTTGCTCCCAGGTCCCAACTGGAAGCGGCCACGGGTCAACGCGGCGGTTGGTCCGCGGGCGCCGCGGCCCAGCGTGGAGGTGCGCCGTGAAGGCCATCGATCGGTCGCTGGCTTCCGCGCGAGCGCAGGCCACCTGGTCCGCGTGGCTGGAACTCACCAAGCCGCGCATCGCCCTGCTCGTCGTGGTTTCCGCCTTCGTCGCGGCCTTGCTCAGCGCCGGGCCCGATTCCAACGTGGCGCGGGCCGCCGAAGCCGCGCTTTGGATCGGCTTGGTTGCCGCCAGTTCCGCCGCGTTCAATCAGATTCTCGAGCGCGACACGGACGCGTTGATGCAGCGCACCCAGTCGCGGCCCTTGGTGACCGGCACGCTGCGCGTGCGCGACGCGATCCTGTTCGCTTCCGCGCTGGGGGCCGTGGGCACCGCGGCGCTGGCGTGGCGCTTCAACCAGGCGGCGGCGCTGCTCGCTCTGGGAACCTTGGCCACCTACGCGCTGATTTACACGCCGCTCAAGCGCGTCAGCTCGCTCAACACCGTGGTTGGTGCCGTCGCCGGCGCGATGCCTCCTCTGC
>JAKFYL010000287.1 GCA_021730845.1 Planctomycetota bacterium
CTTGGTGGCCTGACGTTGCGCGTCGTTGAAGTAGGCCGGCACGGTGATCACGGCGCGCGTGACTTTTTCGCCCAAATAGGCCTCGGCGGCTTCCTTGAGGTGCGCCAAAACCATGGCGCTGATCTGCGGCGGGGTGAACTCCTTGCCGTCGAGCGCCACCTTGACCAGGTCTTCGGCGCCGCCGGTCAACTTGTAGGCCACGAGCTTCTCTTCGGCCGATACTTCGCGGTGGCGACGCCCCATGAAGCGCTTGATGGAAGCCACCGTGCGCGTGGGATTGGTGACCGCTTGTCGTTTCGCGGGTGCACCCACCAGGCGCGACTCGCCTTGGAACGCAACGACCGATGGCGTGAGCCGCGAACCTTCCAGGTTGGTGATGACTACCGGCTCACCGCCCTCCATGACGGACACCACCGAGTTCGTGGTGCCCAGGTCAATGCCGATGATCTTGCCTTGCTTCGCCATGTGCTTTGGTCTCCTAAAGTTCCTGCTGATTTCGGGGCGGGACGCCTGGCCACCAAGAACAAACCCCGTGCCAAGGCCTTCCGCCCGCAAGTTGCGTGCTGGGAACGACTTATGTGCACCGGCCAGAACCCGACGGCTGCCTTTTTGGCACACACCCGAAACCCCTGGCGAATGCCCCTGCCGCCTTGGCAGGAGGCTTAGAGCAGGGAGCAGGCGCCGGGATCGCCGTCGGGCTCGACTTCGAAACGCGGTACGTCGGTCGCCTCGCCGCGCGGGAAGTAGCGCAGCGTCTGGATTCCTCCCTCGCCGCGCACCATCACTTCCACCTCGCTCTCGGATTGACCGAGCACATACTTCAGACCGGCCAGCGCCTGGCCATCGCGCAAACCGGCGTGCTCGGCTTGCGAGCCGGGCACTACGCCGCGCACGACTTTCTCGCGGCCCGTGCGCTCGACATCGAAACCGATCTCGAAAGCATGGACCTTGCTCCATTCGCCGCGCAGGCAGGGCCGGTACTGATCCAGGTCCACGGGCACATCCGCGCCGTCCACGGCCACGCGCTCGACGACGCCGGCCACTTCGCTGCCGGCCCAAGCACGCGTGAGTTCCAAGAAACTCTGCAGCGTGATCTCGGCCGGCCCGCGGCGCGCACGATCGACGAGCTCGCGCATGAGTGCATCCAGCCCGCGCTTGCCGGAGGATTGCTCGCGCAGCTTCCGATCGAGCCAAGCCGCAAGCAAGTCACCGCGCTGATAGGGAACCTCGCCCACCTCGCGCGAACTCCAAAATTCCTGCTCGATGCGCTCGGCACTCACGTTGCGCATCGGATTGAACCGATACGCGTTCCAAGCGCGCGAAAGGTCGGCGGCATAGGCTTCCTGTGTCGTGAAGCCACAGCGCAGCAGCAAGCGCCGCGTGAAAAAATTGGTAAACCCCTCCGAGAGCCAGTACAGGCGCTGCTCGGGCGCTGCCATGCGCAGGAGCATGCCGTTCCAATTGTGGAAATGCTCGTGCATCAGCAAGCCGGCAACGCTCATCACGCCCTCGCCCGGACCTTCGAGCGGCATACCGGCGCTGAGGAACATGGCGAAGGATTGGGTCAGCCCTGTTCCACCCAGGGACTGGGCCCGCTCGCCCGGAGTGCCCGTCTCCAGCAAGCTGATCAAGTAGAACGGCCACTGGTGATCGCTGAAGAACTCGCGACCGCAGTGCACGACGCGCTGCGCGAGCGCGACCAGTTCTGGATCCTGGAACGGCCAATGGGAGCCCTGGATCCATACCGCCAGTTGGCCCCCGGGCACCTCCAAAGTCGTCAGGCGTGCGCGCGCATCCCCGGCCAGGAACAGCGCCTGCAAGCCCGATTCCAAATCGCGTTCGACGCTGTGCGGTCCCGGGCCGACGCCATAGGAACACACCGGCGACTGGCCCTGCTCCCCGAACCCAGACCACGCAAAGCTCAAGCGCCGCGGCGTGGCGGTGTCCAGGTGCTCCGGACGAAAAAGCAGCGTCTTGCCCAACGCGTGCAGCAGCCCCGGACGCAGAACCGGCAAATAGTATTGGCTTTGTCCCAGCTCAGGCTGGCGCCCCTGCGGCACGAGCACATAGCGCGCCAACACGCGCTCCAAAGGTGCATGCGCAATCTCCACCCGGCCCGCGCTGGGCCGCTCTACAACCAGCTCCTTCCCGCTCGAGGAGCGCGCGCTAACCAGCGTGAGATCCTCCCCGGCGCCCTTGGTTCCTGCCCAATCGGCTTCCAGCACGAGCGCGCTGTGGCCGTCTTGGTCGCCCTCGAATTCGACCTCGATCGCCACCTTGGGAGGATCGACTTGCTCGAGCACGATCCTCCAGCTGACCGAGGCCGGCGGAGACTGGCCGGTTAGACCAGCGAACACGTACATCGCGATGCAATTCCACATGCTGCGCGTACTACGGCCAAAGGCCAGGGGTTGTTGGCGCGAAGCGGCGCACGAAACCTACGTTAGCGCGCCAACGGACCCGGCAGTGCCGGCCTACGGCTTCTCTAGGCCCGCGTTCTGCAACCAGGCGCGCAGCGGCGGCCAGGCGGCCAGAGCCTTGGCCACCTCGGCATGACCAGCGGCGTTCCAGTGCGTGTCCGCTTCGAACCACGGCACAGCGCCGGAGATGGCGGCCTGCTCGAGCGCTGCGGTCAGGTCCAAGTAGTCGGTCTTGGTGCGCTGCGCCCAGAGCGAGAGGTGCTCGGGCAGAGGTCCCAAGTGCGTGGCCGGAGTGTTCAGGTCGGAGGCTTCCGGAAAGCTGCAATGGGCCCCCAGCACGCGATACTTGGTCGGAATCAGGACGACCATCAGACGAGCGCCGCGGGCCTCGACTTGCGAGCGCAAGCTTTCCAAGCTTTCGCACAGCGGCGCCAGCTCGCCTTCCAGTCCCTGGAACGACTGAGAAAGCCAGTGAAACAGATATTCGCGCCCCGCAAGCCGGCCGGTGCGCAGCGGCAGCCAAGCGGGCAGCGGCTGCGTCAAGCGCTGCAAGCCCACGACGGCATTGCGCACGAAACTCGTGCTGGCGTAACCGGTGAAGGCGCGCGCGGACGCTTCCCCGCGCCAGACCGCCGAATCGATCAAGTCGTTGCCTTCGAACACGAACTGCAACACGAGGCTGCCTTCGAGCTCCAGTTTCTGTTCCAGGAATTGTTGCGAGGACTCCTGAACCGAGAGGCCTACCCGAGCGCAATTCATCACGCTGGTGTGAAGCTTTCCAAGCTTTCGCACAGCGGCGCCAGCTCGCCTTCCAGTCCCTGGAACGACTGAGAAAGCCAGTGAAACAGATATTCGCGCCCCGCAAGCCGGCCGGTGCGCAGCGGCAGCCAAGCGGGCA
>JAKFYL010000288.1 GCA_021730845.1 Planctomycetota bacterium
CACGCGGCCGCGCCACAAGACCAGCCGCCGAGCCTGCCGATGTTCGCCCAGCAGCCGCCGGCCGCGCGCACGCGCGCCATCGCGCGTGCCAGCAACGGAACCTGGTTTGTCCTTGATGAGCAAGCTGCGTGCGTGCTCGCTCAAGATGCGCAAGCTATCGGGAGCAGCGCGCCCTGGCGCAAGTTCGCGGCGCGAGGATCTGCGCCGGACGAGCTAGCGCGTCCGACCTCGTTGTGCGCCGATTCGCGGAGAGTGTGGGTCGCGGATCCACCCAACCAGCGCGTGGCATGCTTCGATCACCAAGGCAATTGGATTTCGAATTTGGAAAGTCCGACTCCGGGCACAAGCTGGCGGCCGGTCGACGTTGCCTGGGAGGACACCCATGGATTGCTCGTGCTCGACGAACTGGCGGGCGATTTGTGGCACAAGCCCAAGGCCGCACAGTGGCGGCGATTGGCCTTGGCGGGGCTAGGTTTTGGCCGGCTCGATGGCGCGAACTCGATCGACTGCAACGCACAGTTCGTGCTCGTCAGCGAAGGCTTTGCAGGCAGGATGCAAGCTTTCGACTGGCTCGGCCAACCCCTGTTCGTTTTTGGTGCCATGGCAGGCGATGTCGGCTTGCGCCTAGGTGGCCTGCGACTTCCCTGCGGTGTCTCTCTGTCGGAAGACGGCCAGTTCGCCAGCGTCAGCGACCGCCTGGCCCAACGCGTTCAGGTGTTCACACAGGCCCCAGCCAATTCCGGCCAACATTCCGTGCAGGACGACCACGCCGGCCAGGGCGATTCCATTGCGCGCGAACGGCTGGGCGCGTGCGGCGACGGGGATGGGCGCTGGTTCGCATGGGTCGATTCAGCCGGCGGCGCCATCAACCTGTTCGACCTCGAGAGTGGCGGACATGAACCGAGCTGGCGCATTCGAGGCGGCAAGACACGCCTTGGTCCGTTCCGGCCTGCGGATGTAGTCGTGGACTCCAGGAGCCGTACGCTCGTCGCCTGTGACCCGCTGCGTCACGCACTGGTCGAGTACGCCGTTGCGGAGCATTCGTTTCGCGTGCAACGCGTGCTGGATCTTTCTCAAGTCGAGACCAAGACCGCCTGGCCCATCGAACCCAGCGCAATGGCCCGAGCGAGCGACGGCACCCTGGCAGTCGCCGACCAGCAGAACGGCTGCGCCTGGCTATTCGATCGCGATCTTCGCCTCCTGACCCGGCTAGAGCTCGGCGGTGCAGCTCCAGCAAGCATTCGCGCACTGGCGTTCTCCAGCGACGCAAAGCGCGTGGCACTGCTCGACCACTGGTCTAGCCAAATCACCGTCTGCGAGGTCGATCGCAGCCGCACGGCGCGCCTGGAATTCCGCGGTTTGCCGACCGCGATTCGCGGCACTCCGGACGGCGGCTGGATCGTCTCGGACAGCGCGACCTGCCAGATCGTCGTGCTGGGCGAAGACGGAAGCGAACGCTCGCGCCTTGGCAAGTACGGATCCGGTGCGCTGGAATTCGGTGCGCCAGGCGAAGTCGTTCCGGGCAACAAGGATTGCTGGATCGTGCTCGATCCGGGCAACTCCCGCGCCCAGGTGCTCTCCGTGGACGGCAAGTTTCGCTACTGCCTGTAGTCGCTCTCGTTCGGGCAGCACCCGGCCGAGAGCAACGGGCAAAGCGGAACTAGCCCGCCGTGGTGCCGGTCATCGACTTGCTGCTCTTGGAGTACTTGTTGCCGGCCGTGCCGGTCTTGTGACCGGGATCAACCCACGAGCGGCTGATTTCTTCGCGCGGGAAGATCTTGCGCTCGATGCGGTTGAAGACATCGAAAGCACGCGCTTCCAGCACGGCGCCCTGGAAGTTGTTGTCGCGCAGGCGTTTTTCGGCGCGCTTTTCCCACCAGCCCATTTTTCCGCGCGCCAGTCCATAGGACAGCGTCACGTAGTGTTGGTACATCTTGCGGCGCAGAGCGACCTCCGGCGGAATCTTGCCCGGCCAGGTCTCTTCGAGGTGGTACTCGCCGATAGAGCCCCAGTCTTCGAGCTTTTGCGGCGGCTGGTAACCCAGCGCGATGGCCTGGTCCCACATGGCGGTGCCCGGAATCGGCCGGAAGGGCCACACGGTCGGCCGCGCCAGCGGCGCAGCCACGTGCAAGCGCCGGCATTGATCGATGGTCGCCAGCATCGAGCTGGGCTCCTCGCCGGGATAACCGATGATGTACGTCACCGAGGCGCAGATGCCGCGCCGGTCCATCTCCACCGAGGCGTGGATGTTGTCGTCGCCTTTGATGGGCTTGCCGATCTTGCTCATCATCGCATCGGTGCCGGCCTCGGCGCCGATTTCCGCGATGTACATGCCGCTTTGAGCCAATGCATCCAGGGCCTCGGGCTTGTACGTCAGGATCGAGTGCGTCTCGATGAACGCATTCCACCAGAACGGCAGATTGCGCTTGAGCTTACCCTCGGCGAATTCGTGGGCGCGTTTTTGCATGACGCCCCAGTTGGCGTCGTGGAAGCGCACGACGTCGAACTTCCAGCGCTCGTGCAGCTCGCTCAAGTCGTCGAGCATGCGCTCGGCCGGCATGGCCTTCCAACGCCGATCCGTGACGATCGGGGAGCAGCAGAACGTGCACGGTTCCGGGCAACCGTAGCTCGAGAAATAGGTGATGCCGAAATACGGCTTGCGATTGCCGATCGCGGGCGGAGTGGGCATGCGCAGTACGTCTTTGTGACTGTTCGCGCGCAGCTGGTGCTCCCGATAGGGCTCGATGTCGAGCATGTGCCAGGGCATGTTGGGCACCTTGTCCCAACCCACCACGGCGCGCTTGGGCGTGCGCACGACGCCGCCGTCGCGCCACAGCGCCAAGCCTTCGATGCCGTCCAAGGGCACGCCGGAGTCGATCGCTTGCACGACTTCGCGGAACGTGACCTCGCCCTGACCGAGCACGACCGCGTCGTACAGTCCCGTTCCCAATTGCAAGTCCGGCCGCACGGATGCGAACCAGCCGCCGATCACCGTGGGCAATTTCGGGAAACGTGCCTTGACCTTCGAGGAGCACGCAAAGCCGTCGGTGACCATGAAGCCCAAGATGCCCGTGGTCGCGTACAGCAGCGCGCCTTCGCACGCTTGTAAGACTCGCTCATGGGCGGCTTCGCCGTGCAAGCTGCCGTCGATGATCTGGACTTCGTAGCCGTCTTGGAGCGGGAAGGCGGAGATCGCCAGCATCTCCAAGGGGAGCATGTCCTTGGACGAGGGCAGGCCGAGCCGCTCGTTCACTTGCTGGGGCTGGTACAGGACGATTTTCTTCTTGGCCATCGGGCTGTCC
>JAKFYL010000475.1 GCA_021730845.1 Planctomycetota bacterium
GGGCAGGTTCGACGCCAGTTTCCACGGGCCGCGCGCGGGCAAGCGCTCCAGCAGCTCCGGCGCGAGCGCGTGCTTGCCCGCCAGCGCGTCACGGGTGAGCAGTTCCAGCTCGCGCACATGCTCGAAATTGTCTGCCAAACGCGCTGCCAGGCGTTGGTCGATCTCCACCGCCAGGACGCGCGCGCCCAGCGCCAGCAAGGCTTCGGTCAAAGAGCCCAGGCCAGGACCGATCTCGAGCACGAAATCCCCGGCTGCGATTTGAGCTTCCCGGGCGAGGGCGCGGGCCAGGTTGGGATCGAGCAAGAAGTTCTGGCCCAGGGACTTGCTGGGACGAAAGCCTTCGCTGCGCAGTTGCGCGAGCAGGTCCTTGGCGCCCAGCTTGCCGGCGCTCACGAGCGCGCGCCTTCGAGCAGCGCCGACAGCGCGAGCGAGGCCTGTTCCTTGCCGCACAGGTGCTCGAGCAGCGGTACGGCCGCCTTGCCCCAGGATTTTCCGACCCCGCGCAAGCGCTGCAAGGACTCCCGATCACTGCCCAAGGCGGGCGCGCGCGCCTGGAGGTACTGTGCAGCATCGACCACGCAGCGAAAACCTACGTCGTCGCTGCGCGTGGCCGCGTGCAGCCACAGCCCGACGTGTTGATCGACCAAGAACTCTGGACGGCTGAGGGAGCGCATGGAAGAACGAAACGAACCGCCCAGAGCCCAGGTCGATTCGCTCTCCTGCCCACCCGCGGGCGAAGCAACCCATTCGAACACGTTGCCGAACAGGTCGTAGCAGCCGTTGGGCGAAGCTCCGGCTTCGAACGTGCCCACGCTGCACGCGCGGCCCAATCGCAGTTCCAGGGTATTGGCTTTCCCCTGCTGACTCATCGACCCCCAGGGGAAATCCAAACGCGCACGGCCGGTCGCCACGAGCAGCCACTCGGCCTGCGTTGGCAAACGCATGGCGCTGGAGGCCGCGAAAGCCGCAGCTTCGACCTGCGTCACGAAAGACGCCGGCCAGTCCATGGTGTTTGCTTCCCAGCGCTGCATGTGCTGGGCCAGCGCCGGTTCCACTTCGTACCCCGACTGTTCCAGCCAGGCGCGCCATTCGCCGCGCGTAACTTCAAAGCGCCCGACGAGCAGCGACTGTCCCGACCCGGGCGCCTTGGTGCTGTCGAATTCGACGAACGCTAGGCGCTCGAGTGCGATCAGACTGCGCGAAGGTTCGTGCCTGGCCTCGGCGCAGGCCGGTACGACACCGGCCAGCGCAACGAAGGCCGCTAGCACCTGTGCGCCTCTATGGCTCAGGGCTTGGCCGGGGTTGCGGCTTCGGCCGTCTTGCCCGCCGGCTCGACGTCGGCGACGAAGATCTCGACGCGCCGGTTCAGTTGGCGATTCTTGTCGGAAGAATTGGGAACGACCGGTTCGCTGGGACCAAAGCCCATGGTGACGACGCGTTTGGAGTCGACCGCGCCTTGGGTCGCAAGGTAAGCCGCGACTTCCACGGCGCGCGCGGCCGAGAGCTGCAAGTTGCCGTGCGGAAACTTGGCCTTGGTTTCGGGTTTGGATACCGGCACATCATCGGTGTGTCCGCGCACGTACACGCGTCCGAAAGCCTGGCTGTTGATGTCGGCGGCGATTTGCTTGAGCACCTTGCGGCCCTCTTCGCTGACATCGGCGGAGCCCAGGGGGAACACGACCGAATCCTTGACGCGGTACACGTAGCCTCCATCGACACTGAATTTGGACACGTCATCCGGGGAGTTGCCCAGTTCCTTGAGCGTGTTGCGCAGGGCCTCCAGTCGCGAATCGATCTCGGAGGTGTAACTGGATTCCGCGACGCCAACTTTGCTGGCATCGAGTTCGGCTTTGAGTCGGTGGTTTTCTTCCTCGAGCCGAGCAATGTCGTTGCCCAGACGAATGTTCTCGTTCTGGTAGTGCTTGGCGGTCAGCTGCGTGTCCTTGTATTGCTCCTGGGCGACGCAGGAGACCAGGGCCAGAGAGCCAAGGACCAAGGCGGAAAGACGCGAGTGGAACTGCAGATGCTTCATCGGTTGCTTGTCGAGAGAGTGCGGAGGAAACGGTTGCAAAAAGCGCGCGCCTGGCGCCCGAGCCAGGAGTGGGGCTGAGCCTAGCGCTGCTTTCGGCGAACTCCATCCCTAGAGCGAGAAAAAACCGGCTCGCTGCGAGCCCTGCGGAAGGCTCGAGCGGCCGGCTTGTGCCCCTTTGGGCCCTCTGGGCGCCGTTAGGGGATCTTGGCGAAGATGCCCGCGATTCCGCGGGCAAAACTCGAAATCGTTCCCGAGGCGATCGACAGCGCCACCGGCATCGACAAAACCAGCACCAGCGAAGTCAGGATCATGGCCGCCCGCAGGCCCATGCCTTCGCTGGCTTCGGCTGCGGCAGCTACCGGTGCGGCGCGGCGCGACGCGGCAGCCGTACGAGCCGCAGCAGCTCCTGCACCCGCGGCGGCGCCGGCGCGGGCCTTCTTGGCCGGTGCGACTTCCTCAACTTCTTCGATCAGCGTGTCGGCGGCCGAAATCTCGGCCGTGGCCATGCCCGCGTCCATGTCGGTGTCGTCCTCGAACACGAGTTCCTCGGCGCTCGAGCCGACCTCGACCACCTCGCCGCCGGAAAGCTCGTTGCGCAGGTTGTCTACGTCGGCCTTGCGCAGCTTCATCGTGGCGCCGTCGCGGAACGCGCGGATTTCGCCTTCGGATACCAGGCGCTTGAGCTCCTCTTCTTTGAGTCGCAGCTCGCGCAGGGCCTCATCGAAACTGAAAAATTCCTTCTCGGGCACGAGTTCTCTCCTCTAGGTAACGAAACGTGTGGGACAGGTGAGCATCTGGCAGGTCGTTCGAGCCGGCCTGGCAGGCCAATCGATGGGTACGGGTGGCGATGGGTACGGGGGGCGGCCGGCCCCAGCGCCTTTGGGGCCAGGGGCACTGGCCGGATTCTAGCCACCCGTGGGCGAAGTTGTCTCCGGGATCAAGCCCTTCTTGCCGAACTCGGTGCGCAGTTCCTCGTAGCTGTACTTGGAACGGTCGTTGAGCCCGAACAACTGGAGATCCAGGTCGATGCGGCGGGCCCCGACTAGCTTGACGCCCTGGGTGGAGTCGGAACCTCCCGTGGCCTGGTACACGGCGAGCTGGTAATTGCGCGTGTCGATCACGTACAGCACCGCGGAGCCGGTCATGTCGATTCCCGTGACCGCAATCATGCGATCGTTGGAGTCGGCGGTTCCTCCGGCGCTGGGCACGGGGATGGCGCGCGTTTGGTTGTCGCCCTGGCCGCTGCCTCCCGATCCCCCGCCGCCACCT
>JAKFYL010000109.1 GCA_021730845.1 Planctomycetota bacterium
CCCCTACCCTAGTCTCGCCGAGTTCAGGAGATCTTGACCATGAAACCCCGAAACCCTGTTGGCGGCTTGGCGTTGCTGACGCCCTTGTGCCTGGCCTTTGTCCCAGCGATACGTGCAGCACCCAACACCTCCTCCGGCGCCGGCCCGTGCCCGAACCCGATTCTGTACTGCACCTCCAACCCAACTTCCGGAGGCTGCATCCAAAAGATGAGCTTCACCGGCACGCCCAGCCTTTCCAGTCCGCTGGGTTTCGTGGTCACCTGCACGAATGTCGAGACCGGCAAATTCGGCGTGCAGTTGTTCGGCACCACCGGCGAGAGCGCTACGCCGTTCTCGAACGGAGTGTTGTGTGTCAATCCGCCGCTGTATCGCTTGAAAATCAAGAACGCCGGCGGCATGGGCAGCTGCGGCGGTTCGCTGGCATACACCTTGGCCGACGTCCTAGCCAACCCTACCGGCGGCCCATTGGTCATCGTCGGACAAAAAGTGAACCAACAGGGCTGGGTGCGCGATCCGGCGTCCTTGGTGCTGACTGCGGTCACGGACGGTCTGGAATACATCGCCTGCCCGTAGTGCCCGTGATGGTTGGATGCTGGGGTTGCGAGCAACCCCAGCCGCCTTGCCGTTGGGCACATGCCAGGTCATCGGCAAAAGTGTACGATTGACGAAGGCGCACTTGGCCCACCTGCATTGCGAGGCGCTGCGGGTGCAGTCGCGTCAAGAACTAGGAGTGTTTCGATGAAGTGGACGAGCATCGTTGCTTGCAGTGTTGGATCGTGCTTGCAGATTTGGCTTGCGCCGGCTGCCAACGCCCAGACGTTTCAATTCGCCCCTGGACAGCTCCCCCAGGGCAATCCATTCAACAACTCCTACACCGAGAACATCGACTTCGGCGACGTAGACCAGGACGGCGACATCGATGCGGTAAGTGCCGATGGCGGGGACTGCTGCAACGACCAAAATCGAATCTGGATCAATTTGGGTTTCGCCCAAGGCGGGACAGTGGGCTTTTTCGCCGATCGCACCGCGCAGCTATTCCCGGCCGTGCTCGACACCAGCCGCGACATGGACTTCGTCGACTACGACGGCGACGGTGACTTGGACCTGGGGATTTCCAACGTTTCGGAGCTTACCAACCAGGCCAATCGCTTCTGGACCAACATGGGCGGACTGCAGGGGGGCACGCTTGGATTTTTCCAGGACCAAACCGCCGCGCGTTGGCTCGACTTGGGGATCAACAACGGCACGACTCTGTGCTCTTCCATCGCGCCGTCGCTAGTCCTGCCCAGCGGAGGATTTATCGACCACTCCTGTGACAGCGCTTACGGCGATCTGGACAACGACGGCGACATGGACCTGTTCCATTCGTCCTATGGCGGAGCTTTCTCCGGCACCACGCCTAGCCGGGTGTTTCTCAACGACGGCCAGGGGCAGTTCCGAGAGTACAACCCCCCGTGTTTCCAACTTCCGGGGGTGGGGATCGCCAACGGCAGTCCCGCGCTGTGGGCTCAGGGAACGCACCAGCATGGCACCATGAACTCCGATGGCGTCTTTGCCGACATCGCCAACACCCCCCTGGGAATCGAACTCGGCGACATCGACGCCGATTTCGACATCGACATCTTGCAAGGATCTCGCAGTACGCCGCCGCCCCGGCTTTTCCGCAACATGCGCGCCGAACTGGGCACGCTGATCTGGCGCGACCGTACGTTCGCTCAGGTGGTATCGCCACCTGCAGGAACGGGTAATTACGAACAAGAATGGGGCGACATGGATCTCGACGGCGACTTGGACACGTTGGGCGTGAACTGGGTATCGCCGTTCCTCGATGCAATCAAATGGAACGACGGAACTGGGATCTTTGGAGTGAACACTGTGCTCTCTGGATCCGCATCCGACGACAATGACGGGGAATTCCTCGACTACGACAACGACGGCGACATGGACATCCTGATCGCCAATTTTTCCGGCCAAGAACGACTCTATGACGGCGACAGCACGGGCGCCTTCCAAGATGTCACCGCAACGGAACTCCCCATCGACAACACACAAACTTTGGCGGCGGAGTCCGGTGACATAGATGGCGATGGCGACTACGACGCGATGGTGGCCAACAACAACAATCAAGCCAACGCTTTGCTGCTCAACGTGGGGCAATTCCCTGATACCTACGCGGCACTCCTGCCGCACCTCGAGCAGGCGCCCCACCGGGCACCCTCGAGCGTGCCCACGGTGGTGCGCGTGCATATCTACGACAACGTGTCGTGGGACGTCTTGCGCTACAACACGACCTCGCTCGAGTGGCAGTTGAACGGTGGCGTTTTCAGCAGTGCCCCGATGACCTTCGCCGGCGGCCAACTGTTCCGCGGAGAAATCCCGGGCACGCTGGTAGGCACCATCGGATACCGCGTTTCGACCGTGGACGAGCACGGAAACGTCGGCACTTCCACGACACGGACGTACATCTCGGACAATTCGACCTGTACCGGTTCCATCGCGAGCTACTGCACGCCCAAGGTTTCCTCACTGGGCTGCGTCCCGAGCATGGCTAGCCTAGGCGCACCGAGCCTGGTGACTGCGAGCGCGTTCCTCGTGATCGCCAGCCAAGTCAACGGCGGCCAAAATGGAGTCGTGTTCTTCGGCACCACCGGGCAGAACAACGCCCCGTTCTTTGGGGGCACGCTGTGCGTCGGAGTTCCGCTGTACCGATTGAACGTCAAGAACACCTCAGGCACGCAGGGCACATGCGCGGGGCTGACGGCCTATTCTCTCGCGGAATTCGTAGCCCATCCTTCGGGAGGCGCCTTGATGGTCAGTGGCCAAACCGTGAACGCTCAGTTGTGGTTCC
This sequence comes from Planctomycetota bacterium, assembly GCA_021730845.1. Classification (GTDB taxonomy): domain Bacteria; phylum Planctomycetota; class UBA1135; order UBA1135; genus JAKFYL01. Next base: position 2,849 of record JAKFYL010000109.1, read on the forward strand.
GCGACCCGCCCGATCCACAAACCGTGGGCCTATCCAATGGTCTGCAATTCACGATCTGCCCTTGATCGTGGCTAGCCGCAGGGCTCTCGAGCCCTGCGGCGTAGACAGCTGGACCTCTGGCCATCCTCACAGACTGCCCACTGGTCATCGTCGGACAAACAGAAAGCGTGTACGATCAGCGAATGCACGCTTGTCCCACCTGCAGTTCGAGGCGCAGCGGGTGCGGTAGCGTCAAGAAATGGGAGTGCTCCGATGAAGTGGTCGAGCGTCTTCGCCTGCGGTGTTGGATCGTGTTTGCAGGTTTGGCTTGCGCCGGCTGCCAGCTCGCAGATTTATCAATTCGCGCCGGCGCAGCTCCCCCAGGGCAATCCCTTCAACAACTCCTACACCGAGAACATCGACTTCGGCGACGTCGACCTCGATGGCGACATCGA